>JAYUOR010000433.1:0-3528 GCA_043760765.1 Planctomycetota bacterium
TTTCCACGACGGCCTGTCGCGCGCGTTCGACCAGCGCGGTGCCGACGATGGCGAGGTCGGCGTGTCGCAGTGCGGCGCGCACGCCGTGCTCGTCCGCGAGGCCGAAACCGACCGCCACGGACAGTTTGTCAGCGGCCGCAGCGCGTACACGCGCCAGGAACCGCTGTGCGTCGTCGCCGAAAGCGCTGCCCGCTCCTGTGACGCCGAATCTCCCGATTGCGTACACGAAGCCGCGACTTGCGGCGACGGCGCGCGCCAGTCGTTCGTCGCTGGTCGTCGGCGCGACGAAGAACACCATGCACAAGCCCAATCGGGCTGCAATCGCCGCGAACTCTGCGCCCTCTTCGACCGGCAAGTCCGCAACCAGGACAGCGTCAACGCCGGCGGCGGCGATCGCCGAAAGAGTGCGTTCGAGTCCAGGAGCGAACAGGGGGTTGGCATAGCTCATCAATGCGATCGGCAACTCGCTGTGCGCGCGAAAGGTCGACACGACATCGAGTACGCGTTCCAAGTTTGCTCCGCCGGCGAGCGCGCGTTCCGCCGCCGCCTGCAACTTGGGACCGTCGGCGATCGGATCACTGAACGGCAGCCCAAGTTCAACGCAGGCCACGCGCGGGCGATCCAGCGCTCGCAGCAAAGCCAGCGTCACATCCGCGCCGCCGTCGAGAGCCGTCAGGTACGGAGCCAGCGCACGTTCGCCGCGGGCGCGCAATTCAAGAGTGCGTCGTTCGAGCCGATTCACTTTGCTCCTCGCTGTCGCCGCGCGGCGGCGATGGTCTCCAGATCCTTGTCCCCGCGCCCGGAAACGTTGACGAGCACGCAGCGGCCCGCCAGCGCCGCGCGTTCGCGAATCAACCAACCCAGTGCATGCGCGCTCTCCAGCGCCGGGAGAATGCCCTCTTTGCGAGCCAGGGATTCGAAACCGATCAAGGCCTCGTCGTCGGTGGCCATCTCGTAGCGAGCGCGTCCGCGTTCGCGCAACTCGACGTGCTCAGGGCCGATCGCCGGATAGTCCAGCCCGGCGGAAATGCTGTGAGTTTCGCGGATCTGGCCGTGCTCGTCCTGCAGGACAAACGTGCGCGAACCGTGCAGGATTCCCGCTGCCCCGCCCAGAAAACGCGCCGCGTGCCGGCCCGATTGCAGGCCTTCGCCTCCGGCCTCCACGCCAACCAGTTCGACGCCAACGTCGCGCTCGAAGCCGCGGAAGATGCCGATTGCATTGCTGCCGCCGCCGACGCAGGCCACGACCATGTCGGGCAGGCGCCCGTGGCGCTCGAGAATCTGCGCGCGCGCTTCGATGCCGATGACCTCGTGGAAGCCGGCGACGATCGATGGGAACGGATGCGGTCCCAAGGCGCTGCCGAGTACGTAGTGCGAGCCCAGCGGATCGCCGGACCAATCGCGCAGCGCTTCGTTGATCGCATCTTTCAGCGTGCGTTGGCCGCTCTCGACGATGCGCACCTGTGCACCGAGCAGCTCCATGCGCAGCACGTTCATGTGCTGGCGTGCCGCGTCGACGGCGCCCATGTAAACGGTGCAGTCAAGACCGAACAACGCCGCCGCTGTAGCGCTGGCGACGCCGTGCTGGCCGGCGCCGGTCTCGGCAATCACGCGGCGCTTGTTCAGTTTCGTCGCGAGCAGGCACTGGCCCAGCGTGTTGTTCAGCTTGTGCGCTCCGGTGTGCAGCAGATCCTCGCGCTTGAGCCACACATCGATTCCAAGTTCGCTCGACAATCGCCGCGCGTGCGTCAACGGCGTCGGACGGCCGGCGTAATGACGCAGCAATTCGTCGAGTTCGCTGCGAAAGCCGGCGTCGGCCATCGCTGTCCGCCAGGCCTGCTCGAGTTCCTCCAGCGGCGCAATCAGCGTCTCCGGTGCGAATCTGCCGCCCCACGTTCCGAAATATCCCGGACGAACATTATTCATCGCGAGCCTCCTTGCACGGACGCGAGAGCGCGCGCCGCGGCTTCCACGAACTCGAGCACCAGCGCAGGGTCTTTGCGACCCGACGCGTTTTCCAGTTTCGATGATGCGTCCACACCGTACGGTTTCACGCGTTCGACCAGTCCGGCGACGTTTTGGTGGCTGAGACCGCCCGCGAGCAAGCAGGGCGCACTTGCGGCCAGATCGTGGGCGCGCGCCGGATCCACTTCGCGGCCACTGCCGCCAGGCCCGGCCGGATGATCGAGCACGAAGCCTTGTGCAACTTCGCGCCAAAGAGCGAGTTCGTGCTCGGCGCCCGACTCGACGGCGACACGCCGCAGGATTGGGAACCTAAAACCGATCCAATCGCGCGGCGACTCGTGGCCGCACAGCTGAACCGCCTGTGCTCCGCTGCGCTCGAGCCACAGCGCGGCCTCTACTGGACTCGGGTCGACCATCACGGCAAGAGCGCGTACGTGCGCCGGCAATTGCGCGAGAACTTGCGCGGCCTGTTCTGGTTCGACGCAACGCGGCGAACGCGACCAGGCGACGAAGCCGACAGCGTCGAGCCCGCTGTGCAGCTGCGTCGGCAGATCGTTGCGCGCGCGCACTCCGCAGACCTTGATGCGCGGCAAGCTGAAGGCATTACGCGCCACGCAACGCCTCCTGCCACGTTCGCAGCGTGCCGGCAGGATCCGCGGATCGCATCAGCGTCTCGCCGATCAGCACGGCATCGGCTCCGGCCGCACGCACGCGTTGCAGGTCCGCGATGTTCTTGATTCCGCTCTCCGCGACGCGCAGCGCGCCCGGCGGAATGCGCGGCAACAGGCGCTCGCAAGTCGCGAGGTCGACTCGCAACGTGGACAGATCGCGCGCGTTCACACCGATCAGGTCGGGATTCAGCACAGCCGCGCGCTCGAGCTCGCGCTCATCGTGCACCTCGAGCAGCACGGCCAGTCCGTAGTGCGCACAGCACTCCATCAGGCGCCGGAGCGTTGCGTCATCGAGGATCGCCGCGATCAGGAGCACCGCGTCCGCGCCGTAGAGACAGGCTTCGAGCAGCATGGCCTCGTCGATCACGAAGTCCTTGCGCAGGCGCGGAAGGCCGCAGATTTCCGCGGCGCGCAGGTCCTCTAGACTGCCCGCGAAATGATCTTGCTCGGTCAAGATCGACAGCGCGCTCGCGCCGCCCGCGCGGTAGGCGTGGGCGAGTGCTCGCCAGCGCGGTCCGCCGCGTGAGTCCTGGTCGGACGACTCGCCCTCTTCGGCCAGCAACACCCCCGCGGAAGGCGAGCGGCGTTTCAGTTCGCATATGAATGCAAGCTCCGGGCGCGAGAGCGCGGACAGGAAACGTTCGCGCCGGCGCGGGTCGGCCTGAACGGCGGCCTCGAGCTGCGCCAACGGTTCGCGCCTGCGGCGCTCGGCAGCGCGCCCGCGCACCGCGGCGACGATGGGTTCTAGCCGGCCGGCATTCATGATCCGCGAGGCAGCTCCTGCGCGCGCTCAATCCAGCGCGCGAACAAACGCCGGGCAGCGCCGCTGTCGACCGCAGCCTTGGCAAGCGCCAGTCCATGCGCGCCGTCGTCGGCGATTCCAGACACCAAG
>JAYUOR010000434.1:0-3527 GCA_043760765.1 Planctomycetota bacterium
CCATTCGACGTCGTTGAAGATCACCAAATCGGTCATTTTTCGCTCCGTTTCGAGGATGCGTGCAGGCTTCGGGGGCACGAGATTCCCATGCGAACGCCGTGGCCGCAAGCGTGAAATCGCGGGCGCGGATCGCGCTGGTCGCGCATCGATGGCGAGTGGCGAGCGACCTCTCCTGCGCGACTCCGACAGCCTCCTCCGTTGAAACGTGGAACTCCACGCACCGACTGGCATGTCGGACTCCAAACTGGCTCTGCACTCCGGCAGTCCCTATGCTTCCGCGCGAACGTTTCGCCCGTCGCAAGCCGCCCCTAGTGAAAACCACCGTGCAACCCCGCTCTCCGACCGCCACTGAACGTCCTGCGCATTTGACCTCGGCCCCCGCACTTGCCGTCGCATCCTTCCCTGGCCGCGGCCGTGGAGTCGTCGCGCTGCGTGCGTTCGCGCGAGACGAACTCGTCGAACGCGCGCCCGTGATTGCGCTCAGCCTCGAGGACCGGGCGCGCATCCACGACTCGCTGCTCGCGCGCTACTACTTCGAATGGGGCGAGGACGACGAAGGAGCGGCAATCGTGCTGGGCTACGGTTCGCTCTACAACCACTCCTTCTCGCCGAACCTGTGTTACGAGTTCCGCGAGAACGAACTTGCGATCGAGTTCGTGGCGCTGCGCGACATTGCCGCCGGCGAAGAGCTCGCCATCAACTACAACAACCTGGGCGACTTCGCGGACGATCCGCGCGCGTTCGACGAGGTGGTGTCCGCCTCGACGTCCCCGACGGCGCAGCCCCGCTCCCCCGCGATCCACTCCCGCTGACCTCAGGTCCTGGCGCTCCGGTCAGACGAGTGACGGAGGATGTCCGCCAGCGACCCGGCCATTCTTTTTACGCCCCCGGGCGTGCGCCGAACTTGCGCAGGATGGTTTCGAGCAGGCACCACTTCGTCAGCGCGCTCTGCAGCAGATTGGTGCCGACGAAGGCCGTGAAGGCCAGCCACCATGGACTGACGAACAGCGGGCTCGTCGGCACGCCGAGCGCGAGCGACACCAGGATGAAAGGGCCTGCGAACAGTCGAACGAGTTGCCAGGAAGTCATGGAATGGATGAAGAAGTTGGCGGACGCACACTGCCCAGCGTGAATGTTGCAGTCTGTCCAGCGCCGGTCAAGTAGCACAGCCACTGCCCCTCTCCAGCGCTGGCACCGAGGCTTCCGGGCACCTTCCTAAACTGTTGCCCCCACGGCGTTCAAGGCGCCGTTGGTTCCACGCAATAGCTTGGGATGGTGCCTGGCGCCGCACGTGGTCAACGGGAGCGCGGACCAGCCTCACGAATGCCGCGCGCCGCCTCACCAGGTACTTCTCCCATCCCGCTGTTAGCATCGCCAACGATGTTGCGCGAATTCGCCCTCTCGATCCCCTTCGCCCTCGCTGCCTGCGGCGAATCGCATCCCCCACCGCCGGCCGCTGCGCGCGAAGCAGCCGTGCGCGCGGTCGCCATCGCAAGGCGCGAAATCGTCGTCCGCGGCGTGACGATCGTCTACCGCACAGCCGGCGCGAATTCCGCTCCCTGCGTGCTTTTGCTGCACGGCGCGAAGTACAGCTCGAAGACCTGGGAGGAGCTCGGCACGCTCGCACTGCTCGCCGCAAACGGCTATCGCGCAATCGCGATCGACCTGCCCGGCTATGGCGAATCGCGGGATGCTGAGGTCGACGACGGGCATTTCATATTCGAACTCTGCGACGCGCTCTCGATCGCGAAATGCGCGCTGATCTCGCCTTCGATGAGCGGTCGATTCGCGTTCCCGTTCGTCGCCCAGCATCCCGAGCGCGTCGCCGCGTTCATCCCGATCGCGCCTGTAGGTGTCGAGGAGTTCTCATCCAAACTCGCCTCGGTCGTGGCGCCCACGCTGGTCATCTGGGGCGCAAACGATGCGCTGATCGCGCCTGCGCAAGCCGACATGCTCACTGCCGCGATTCCCCGCGCCGAAAAATTCGTAATCGCGGATGCGGACCACGCCTGCTACCTCGCGCAACCAAAAGAGTTCCACACGCGATTGCTCGAGTTCCTTGGGAGTGCGCAAGGTTCGCCAAAGCGCTGAGTGTCGAGTTTGGCCGCTTTGGGTTGGGGAGGTCGAGCCTTCAACTTCGACCGCCGGGCAGCACTTTCGTAGCTGAAGGATCAGGAGCCTGGAGTTTCTTGCCTCTGGCCATCAGCCGACACAGCGCGTGCACGCAAGCGCATGGGAATGGCGCTCGCGCACAACTTGGTGCCCTGGATTTCGACGCGATCACTCGTCCATGCCAAGGCCGGGTCGGCGCGCAGGGCTTCCGCGCCGGGAGGACAAGAATCGAGCGACTCGGGGCGCCCGGCACGCAATTCTCCGCCGATCGCTAGCATGACGTGCCATGACGACCGCCATTGAGTTCGACTTTGCGAAGAAGGACTGCCGGCAGATCCCTGTTGTGGATGCGCTGCCGTCGTGCCAGCGCGGGCTCTCCTGTTGGATCGACGTCGACCAGACGGACATTCCGACGGCGCGCGCTGTCCTCGAGCGGCTCGGCGTCAACTCGCGTGTGATCGACCAGGCGCTGAGCCCATGGCGCGAGGGCCGGCACGACGTCTACGACGACTGCCTGCACTTTGCAGTGAGCGCCGTTCGCCTGCTTGGTCAGTCGATCGAGACCGATCACGTGCACGTAATCCTCTCGCCCAAATTCCTCGTGACCGTGCATGCTGGTCCGATCGACTTCATCGAGAAGATTCGCGGCGTATACGTGAACGATTTCCAAAAGTTCGCGCGAACGCTGAGCTTCCTCGTCTTCGAGATCTTCGACTACCTGATCGACAATTACCGGGAGGAGATCCGCGGCCTCGAACTGCGCGTCAAGGAATTCCATGGTCGGATTTTCGCCAAGGTTGACGATGAGATCTTTTCCTCCGTCGGATCCACGACGCGAGACCTGCTCGCATTCCGCTCGATTTTGCTCTCTTCGCGCGACGTCGCGCACGAACTCGCGACCCGGCGCTCGAGCTTCGTCGCCGAGTCGTCGCAGCCATTCATGTCGAACATGGAAAACAGCCTCGAGCGGCTGAGCGCCGACCTGGCGATCCTGCGCGAAGTTCTCGCGGAGGTTCTCAACCTCCATATGGGCATCGTCAGCCACCGCACGAACAGGGTGGTGAACAGGCTCACGGTGCTCAGCATGATCTTCCTGCCGCTCACGTTCCTGTGCGGTGTGTACGGCATGAACTTCCACACCTTCCCCGAACTCGACTGGCCGTACGCCTACCTCACGTTCTGGGCCGTGGCCCTCGCGATCGCCTTGGGGTTGATCGTTTTCATGCGCAGGCAGCGCTGGATCTGAGCGTTCCGTAGGCAGCTCTGCGCGCTGAGCGATCGAATCCGTCCGCGCATCTCGTGGCGGGATCCGCGGCGCAGGCTTCTCTGGGCTTCAACTCATGCGACAAGGGCGCCACGCGGCGAATTCGATGCTGAGCGTTCGATCCCGTGCGGGGGACGAGTTCGGCCAAGGG
>JAYUOR010000435.1:0-9235 GCA_043760765.1 Planctomycetota bacterium
TTCAGCGCTTCGGCGATCACGTCGATCGAAGCTTCCGATTCGGTCTGGGTCAGCGCCTTGCGCGCGACGCTGGCAAGTTCGAGATCGAGGCCGAAGACCGCCAAGCGCAGCACGTCATCCTGATCCGCACCGCGATTGGCGACGACGGCGCGCAGGATCGCCAGGCGGGCCGCGTGGTCGCCTGATTGATAGGCCTGTTCCACGGCCTTGCGATCGAGAGCGTCGGCGCTCTTCGTGCGCTCGGGCATCGAGAGTCCGTCGTGGGCGAGCTTCAAAGGCGGCGGCATGTTCTCGACGCCTTTGGCGAAAGCCGTGAACACCGTCTGGGTGTCCCACGAGAAGTAGACGTCGTAATTCTTCGAGCCGTCGAGATTGAGCATCAAGTGCCGCGGCGAGATGCGTTTGCCTTCGAAGTACTTGGCGTAGAGCTCGACCTCGTTGGCGATGTGTTCGCTGCAGGTGACTGAGCCAAAGCGCGGGCAGATCACACGCTGGCCAAGCTCGTCGTAGTCGCGCGCCGTGTGCCGATAGACGGACGCGATCACGCACACATAGCGCTCGAGCGCCTTGGCCGTCGCCGGATCGCGATAGCGCACGCCGGCGAAATGTTCGCTGGCGATTTCGCCGTCCATGTTCACGCAGACCAGGATCGGCGCGCCGGTCGCCTTGGAGACTTTGAGGGCGTCGTCGAACGTGCGCTGCCAAGGAATCATGCAGGGCTTGGCCCAACCTTCGGCGGTCGCGGCGGGCCACATCTGCTCCTGCGTCGTGCCCGCAGGTAGCGAAGCTGGCGAGCCGAAGCGGAACGAATCATTCGAGGGCGGAGCGCCGCCGCCTGCTCGCGGAGTCTGCGCGGGTTGCGGAGCTGCCGGTTTCGCCGGGGCGGCCTTTGGATCCTGGGCGCGAGCGAAGGCGCTGCCGGCAAGGATCAGAAGCGTGAGCCACCCGAAGGTGCACGAACGAGAGCAGTGTGTGCGCATGACGAAGAGTCTGACTTTCCCCTTTACCCTCTAACTTGTCTACTGGGGGAAGGTCACAGGCTTCGGTTAGCGGATCTGCCCCTGTTTCACGGGCGGTGGGGGCATGCGCGGGCCCGATTTCGTGCGTTGACCCAGCCGCGCCGCCGATCAGCGAGCGTCGCTCTCGAGCAGATTGAGCACGAGTCGGATCATCAGATCCTTCTGCTTCGGGTCGCTTTCCGCGACCAGTAGCGCGAGTGCGACGACGGCGTTGTCCGCCAGTCGCGGCGCTCCATCGGGGCGCATCAAGAGGTCGTTCCGGCGCAGATATTCAAGGAACAGCAGCGCTCCGATGCGTTTGTTGCCGTCGCTGTACGGATGATCCTTGATGACGAAGTAGAGAACGTGCGCCGCGCGCAACTGGGCGTTGGGGTAAAGCGGTTGCCCTGCCGAAAGTTTGTTCGATGGCGCCGAGGATGCCCGCCAAACTCTCACCGCGTTCTTGCCCGAAAAGTTGCCCTGCTTCGCCGCGTTGGGTGATTTCTGCGCGCAAACTCGTTGCGGCCTTGCGCGCGTCATCGAGCGTCAGGCCTGCCTTTTGGGCGACCGGCCGAACCGGTCCTGCCGCAAGTCGCTCCTCGTCGTACTCGAGCAGCAGCCGCCAGGTCTGCGTGTAGCGCTGGACGACTTCGAGGACCGCGCGACCCTCGTCGGTGACGAGGGCGTGGCTCGTCAGCGTTCGGGCGAGCAGGCCCAGCGTTTGTTCAAGTTCGCCGATGCCCCGTTCACGCAGTCGGCGCTCGTTGAGCGTGTAGCCGCGGAGAAGGTGCTCGCGCAGGGTGCGCGTGGCCCAGATGCGGAATTGGGTGCCGCGCAGGGATTTCACCCGATACCCGACCGAGATGATCACATCCAGGCTGTAGTGATCGACGTCGCGCGACACGGTCCTTCCGCCCTCGGATCGAACCTGTGCAAATTTTGCACTGGTTGCCTCGGAGGCCAACTCGCCCTCCTTGAAGGCGTTACGGATGTGCTTGGTAACGACCGACCGCTCGCGCCCGAACAGGTCAGCCATCTGCTGCTGCGTCAGCCAGACAGTCTCGCGCTCCAAGCGGACATCGACCCGCACCTGTCCGTCGGGGGCCTGATAGACGAGCACTTCGCCGCCGGAAGGATCTGAAGATGAGTTCATGGAAGCAGTGACTTGGGCACAGTCTCGCGAGTGGCAGGTGAATTGGCCAGCAGCGAGATTTCGGGTCCGAGCACGGTCCAGACGCGGCCGCGCGACCGCTCAGCGAACGGAGACCGGACGCAGGCTTGCGCTTGCCCGGAGCCCTGTTTCAAGCCGCCGAGTTGCGCCCGCCGCAACTCCCGCCGACGATGGCGGGCATGTCCCACGCCGCGCGCCACGTCTTCGTCAGCGGCCAGGTGCAGGGCGTCGGCTTTCGCTGGTTCGTGCGCGAATTGGCGGTGGCGTTGCGAGTCAAAGGCTGGGTGCGCAACCTGCGCGATGGGCGTGTCGAGGCGTGGTTCGAAGGTCCGCCCGAAGCGCTCGCGATGCTGCTCGAACGCCTCCGCGAAGTCGGGCCGCCCGCTCACATCGATGAAGTCGCGCTGGAGGAGTGTGCGGCACTCGGTCTCGACCGATTCGATGTCCAGCGCGGTTCGCGGGAGTAGCGCGTGGCCGGCGGGCGGCACTGCGACGATATCCTCGTACGGAGTCAGGTGAATTCGTCCACAGTAGCGTCGCCCGACCGCGGGCGAAGTCAGCTGACGCCCCATCAGTTAGTATCTGCAGCGCGGAGCACGCACCGTCTTGAGTGAACGGCGGACCGCGCAGCTTCGATCGCATTCCATGAAGAGAATCAAATTATTGTTGTCCGCAGGCTTGGTCACGATGCTGAGCTTCATTGGCTGCTCCGAGCCCGAGCGCGCGATCAGCGCACCGGCAGCTTCGACCGCCGATCAAATCGCGCCCGCCCAGTGCGGTTCCATCACGCAATTGCACAGCTATGGAAGCGTGCTGCTCGCCAGCCAACCCGAGTCCGCGGACTTCGCCTTGCTCCAGCAGCGCGGAGTGAAGACCGTGATCAATCTGCGGCGTCCGACCGAGCTCAAGGACTTCGACGAGATGCAAGTCGTGGAGTCCGCGGGGATGGTCTACGTGAATCTTCCGATCGGCGGGCCGGAGGACCTGAACGACGCGCTTTTCGATTCGCTCCGCGCGCAATTGAAGACGGCTGCGCGGCCGATTTTCTTGCATTGCGCGTCAGCCAATCGCGTCGGCGCCGTGTGGTTGCCCTATCGCGTGCTCGACGGCGGCCTGAGTTACGAAGTCGCGCTCGCCGAAGCGAAGACGGTGGGGCTTGGCAGCAGCGCGCTCGAGGCGAAAGCGCGCGAGTACATCGAGCGCCATCATTGAAACCGTCCACGGGGACAATCCTTGAGTGATGACGCCGGCCGCGCTCACTCTCGACGAGCGTGAAGTCGTTCGACGCCTCTTGGCGGCGACCTTCGAGTTCTTCGACGACGTCGACTTTCACCTACGTCTTTGAATCGAGTCCGCCAAGATGCACGCGCTGCTTGCCGATTGGAAGAACATCGACGACTCGAGCAATGAGTCCGATGCTTGCCTGGCGGTCAACAATTCGTTCAATGATCTCCTGCACGGCGTGGGTATTAGCGAGCAGCAAGCACTCGCGCTCGCCGGTGTCTCGCGCGCCGAGATCGATCGCATCTATCGCAAGTGGGCCGTGGCGTGCGGGTGGAAGTCGCGCGGGCTGATGTGAGTCCGTGGAGCGGCTAGGTTCGAGTCGGAGTACCGAGTCAGGTAACTTCGTCCACAGTTGAGCGGCACTACTCTGGACGAAGTCACCGGACTCCGTACATATGCGCCGGACTACCTCGCTTGACGAGGCTGCCACCAGAACCACAAATCGCTGCATTCCGCAGCGGACTCCTTGGCCTCTCCTCCCATCGAGTCGTCGCCACCTCCGGTCATAAGGTCGGCAACGTGCGACGCGAGAATCTTGAGGCAATCTGAGCCGAGGTCAAGGCGGGCAGCGCCCTTGTCCGGTGGGAAGAGCCAGAGCTCCGCATCCGAGGCCGCCGGGTGGAAGCTAATTCGCCAATTGGAGGGGGCATACCATTCGGCTAGGCCGCCGTGGAAATTCGGCACTTGGAGTATTGCAGGTGTTGGATCTGAGAGCGGCATGATCCGCGAGGCGGATATCTCCTCCGCCGCGAATGCCGAGAACAGCGCGAGCAGTGACTCGCCGCCCGCCTTGTCCGCCGTAAGGTGCCATCCCCGGAAGGAACGACTATCCCGATAACGCCAGAGGTAGACGCGCCCTGTGGGTCTCCAGTCACGGTAAGACATGTTCAGCGGCCAGTCGTGCGCAGACGTCGGCACCCGATCACGCACTCCACCACCGAAATCACGGCAAAAACTTCTTCGTATCCGCCAATTTCCGCGGCAGATATTCCTCGAGCACGAAGTTCAGTCCCCACTTCGCTAGCGCCTGTTGCTCGGCGCGCACGCCCATCTTCAGCATCTGCTCGATCGCTGCGATCCATGGCTTATGTGCCATGAAGAACGGATCGTTCTTCAGCGCGTCCTTCGCTCGCTTGATGTCGACTTCCTGCAGCGGGTGCGTCGCGTCCTCCAGCTTGAAGTCGTAAATATCCTGCGGCGTCACGCCGAGATACGTCGCCTGAGGCACGCAGAAAAATCGGTTGATGTGCGCCGCGTTGCCCGAGCCGACTTTCAACGTGCGATAGATGTTCGCGATCCCGTACGGGTCGCAGTCGACGAAGGCATAGACCGGCAACTTCATCGCGTCCGCGAGCCGACGCACGAACCTGCGCGTCGCGCGCGTCGGCACGCCGCCCGTTTCGACGAGGATGCAATTCACCGTCTCCCAATAACGCTTGTCGTTCAAGCGCGAATACATACCGCCGGTTTCCACAGCGAGAATGAATTTGGCTTTCGTTTCGAAGCCGAGGTGCTCCACGGAATGGGGGATGCGATAGGCGCCCGAACCCATGCGGCTGACGTCGATGCGCATCGGCTGACCAGAACGCTTGTCGATGTCGAGCACCACCAAGTTTCCAGCGACCGCACCACCGTGTTCCTCGGGGTAGTAGCGCAATTGCTCACGCGAAAGGCCGTCGAGGCTTGCAAGAGCTTCGATGTCGTCCATCACCGTGTCGGACTCGACTTGCTCGTTGAACTTGCACTCGCCCCAGTTCTTGGACACGTAGTACGCATCCCGCTTCGTGGCGAAGTCGCCGTTCTCGACCATCTCTTTCGAGAGCGCCATCAGGCGCAACGTTTGCGCGAACGTCTTCACGGTGTTGGCGGTCAACTGGCGCTTGGTCACGGCCTTGCCCAGCTCGAAGTGGCCGACCTTCTTGTCGTAGCGCACGTTGCCCAGCGAACGCGTCGGGTACTTGAGCTCAGGCAGGTGCTGCGCCGTGATCGTGTCGCGCACTTTCGCCGCTGTCTCCTGGATCAGCTTCAGCGTCTTGTGATCGAGCGCGTTCAATTCCGGGCGCGCGGCGGCCGGTTTTTTCTCTGGTTGGGAGTCGGGCTTCTTCTTGGCCATGGCGTCAGATCTTGCGCGAGCGGTTCAAGGTGGATTCGAGCGACTTCACGGTGGCGTCGCGCTCGGAGTCGCCAAGGTCGAGAATTTCCTGCAGCGCGATGCCGATGTGCGGCAGGTACTTTTCAATGTACGAGCGCTTGTTGAACTCGCTCTGCAGGCGCTTGCCCTTCCTTATATAGGTGGCGAGCTTGCGGCCGCATTCCTGCAGGCCTAGGCGGATCTCCTTCTGGATCTCCTCGTAGCCGGCGATCGCTTCCTTGGACTCCGAGGTGAACGGCACCCAAGCGCTGGCGATGTGGATCAAGACAGCGCAGGGCCCGATCGGCAGCGCGCCCTTGGGTTGCTGCAATCCATAGGACTTCCAGTTCGTCGCGATCACGCTGCGCGTGATGCCGCAGGCGGCTTGCTGATGGAGCAAGGGCACGCGATTGGCGAAGCGCAACACGCGAATCGGTTCGTCGGCGTTGCCGACCAGGTCTTCGGTCTGCACGACGGTCTTGCGTTTCTGGATGCGGCCTTCATCGGTCAATTCGAGCCCGACGCCGCCCGGCTTTCCGTAGGCGATGCCGACTTCGATCGCGAACGGGTTCCCGCGGTACACCGACGGCGGCCGCGAACAGGCGACGTAGAAATCGGCTTCGATTTCTTTTTTCAAGCCCGAGGTGACCAGCTCTTCGCCGATCGGCGAGATGCAGGTGGTCGGCGGCGACATTATTTTCGTCGCTTGGATCGCGCTGTGCAGCGCGGCGGCTTCTTCGCGCGCGATGCGACCGGGGTTGGCCTTCGAGGAAACTTTCGCGGTCTTGCAGATGTCCTCGGCGACCTTGGGGCCGACGCGGCAAAACTCTTCCTGCAAGAAACCGGAGAGCGTGCGCGACTGCGTTTCCTTGAGCATCGCGATCAACGCGCCCAACTCGACACCGTGCGGGTGCGGCTTGATCTCTTCGGCTTGCGGCGGCAACTGCTTGGTGCTGCGTTCGTAGCTCACGGGCTGCGAGCCGCCCTCCGTGCCGACCGTCGGATCGATGTAGTGCAGGGTCAAGTGCGGATTCGCGATCGCGGTCTGCTTCAAGAACATGTCGACGGAGCGCAGACCCTTTTGGTACTTCGCCTCCATCTCGATTTCGACTTTCGTGCCGTGCTCCTTGGGCTTGCCGTCGCGCTCCCAACTCACCACATTCGATTCGTGGATGTCGGGTTTGTTGCGCGCGGTGTCGATCGACATCACGAACTCGTGGCAGTCGGCTTTTTTGCTGGTGCGCGAAAGGATGCGCACGGGTTTGCCGGTGGTCAGCTGGCCGTACATGCCCGCGGCGCTGATGCCGATGCCTTGTTGTCCGCGCGATTGCGCGAGCTTGTGGAACTTCGAGCCGTAGAGCAGCTTGCCGAAGACTTTTCCGATCTGCTCGGAGACGATGCCGGGTCCGTTGTCCTCGACGATCATGCGGAAGTGCTCCGACGTCGTCGGCTTCAGCTCGACCCAGATCTCGGGCAGGATTCCGGCCTCTTCGCAAGCGTCGAGCGAGTTGTCGACGGCTTCTTTGACCGCAGTGAGCAACGCCTTCAGCGGCGAATCGAATCCGAGCAGGTGGCGATTCTTGGTGAAGAATTCGCTGACCGAAATGTCGCGCTGGCGCGTGGCCATTTGCTGCGCGGTCGAGCGCCGGCCGGCGATCGCTTCCTCCGCCGTCGGCCCGGCGGGCGCGGGCTCCGCGACCGTTTCGGGCGATGCCTTGGCTTCGCCTGACTCGGCTTCGCTCTTCGAAGCCTTCGACTTGCGTCCTTTCGCGGCCATCTTGGACTTTGCCGCGGGCGCGGCGGGAGCTTCCTCGGGGAACAGACTTGCGGTGGTGTCGGGCATGGTGGCGTTCAATACAGCGCTGTCCCCTGTTTAGAAACGCGCGCGAACGGAATCAAGCTCCGCGTGAATACGCGAGCAGCGTCCACAGACCGTACAGACCCAAGCCGAACAACAGAAGCGGCGGCGCCGAAGTCAGGCAACCGACTTTCAGGAAGCGCTGGTTGATCGAGCCGCCGCAGTTGGGGCAGGCCGCCGGTTTGGGCACGGGCAGTTTCGCCTTGCAGTGCGGGCAGAAGGGGCTTGCGATCAGGCGCGGCATCGGTCGGTCTTCATTCGGCTAGGACGCGCGGCTCGAGCGTGGCGTCGGCGAGCCCCAGTCGCGCGGCCTCGTCGCGAAAGCGACGCAACGCAGGCGCGAAGTCGGAGCCGGGATCATAGCGACATTCTTCGCGCAGATAGCGACGGCAGGCGTCGAGCGGCAGGTTCCACGTCGCCGCAGCCTGCGTGGCGAGTTGTTCCAACGCAGCCGAACTGCTGCCGCGCTCGCGCGCGCGCGCGAAGGCGCGGATCTGCGCGGGCGAGAGCTCGACTCCCTCGCGAACGACCCAGGCCGCGAAGACGAAGGGCAGTGCGAACGCTTCGCTCCAGGCCTGCGAGGGATTGAAACTGGGCGGAGCCCCGGCGGAAAGCGTGCGCACAAGCGCCGGATCGCCGATCGAGAGCCAGGCGTCGGCGCCCGCGGCCTCGGCGCTGCCGCTCGACGCTTCGAACGCGCGCGGCGGGCGACGATTTTGCCCCGCTGCTCGTCGCGTAAGCATGATCTGCGCCAGAGCCTGGGCCGTGCGGCTGGCGGGATCGAGCGCCAGGCTTTGGACCAAGTCGAGCGGTTTGTTGAGGAAGACCTGGACGCTGGCGACGAAGCCGCTTCCCGCGATGGCCGAACCGGCCAAGTAGCCGTAGCCGGGGCGGCGGAAAAGTTCGATTGAGCTGACCAAGGCGACGTCGAGTTCAGCTCGGCGCAAGCCTTCGACCAGCCGCGCGGGCACGGAGAAGCTCAGTTCGAGGCCGGGCTCGTCGCCAAGGCCCGCCACCAGCGGCCGGCCGACAAGGTAGGGGACCGCGCCGACGCGCAAGGACTTCGCGGAGTGCATCGCCGCAGAGCTTGGAGCATCGCGGAGCCGTGCGCCAGCGCGAATCGTGATGGCACCGCCGCCGCACGTTACCGTGGCGGGGCATGTTCCCGATTGCCGAGTTCCCCGACTATGCCCTGCTCGATTCAGGAGCCGGTGAAAAACTCGAGCGCTTTGGGCCGCTGGTGCTGCGCCGGCCCGACCCTCAGGCGCTTTGGCGGCCTCACCTTGGAGCGTCGGCTTGGGCGGCCGCGGATCTTTGCTTCGAACGCGACGAAGCCAGTGGCGGCAAACGCGGCACGTGGCGGGTCCGGCCCGGAGCACCTCCGCTAGCACGCGCCGCACAGCCGCGCTGGGAAATCGGCTGGCGCGGCGTGCGCTGCGTGATCGAGCCGACTCCCTTCAAGCACGTCGGCATTTTTCCCGAGCAGGCGGCCAACTGGGACCTGATCGAGCGCGCGGCGCGCTGCTTGCCTGGCGAAAAGCCGCGGCTGCTCAACCTGTTCGGATACACAGGCACCGCCAGCATCGTCGCGGCGCGCGCGGGTTTTGCGGTGACGCATGTCGACGCTTCGAAAACATCGTTGGCCTGGTTGGGCGAAAACGTCAAAGCCAGCGGACTTCCCGCCGACGCCGTGCGCATTGTGCTCGAGGATGCACTGGCATTCGCGCGGCGCGAAGTGCGACGGAACGTTCGTTACGCGGGAATCCTGCTCGATCCGCCGCACTACGGCCGCG
>JAYUOR010000436.1:0-9232 GCA_043760765.1 Planctomycetota bacterium
AGCTCGACGAGTTGCACCGCCAGGACCTGCGAGAGCGCAGCGTCGAACTCGCGCTGCAGATCGGTGTCGTGGTATTCGGCCATGCTGCGTTGCACGGCCGCCAGCAGCATCTCCTGGAACCAGGTCGAGCCGATCGTGTTCTCGACCGTCAGGATCGATTTGTCGTAGATCGCGATCAGATCTTCGAATTCGACTTTGGCGCTGCGCGAGATCGTGCGCGCGTGGACCGAATAACGCGAGCTGGCCAGGTCGCGAAAAAAGTCCGATTTCGGCTTCTTACCTGCGCTGTAGAGGCCGGCCGCCTCTTTTTCGAGCGCAAGGAAAAGCCGCGTCACTGCATCGACGATGCGCATGTCCGAAATTCCGGATGTCGGCTTTTCGGCGTGCACGCGACAATTCTCGCCCAGCTGCCGCAGCTGAAGCAGGTATTGCTCCAAGCGAAAATTGCGCCGCAACAACTCGAGGAATTCGTCCTTGTGCGCCGACAGCTTCGGACTTTTCGCAAGCAGCTCACCGAAGATGTGGAAACGCGCATCCATCAACGCTTCGCCGCGCGCGACGTCGCAGGCGATGTCGTAGTTGGAACGGCTGTTGGTGATGCCGCGGCCGAGGATGTGCCCGCCGCGGTCGAGCACGACCGACTTGGTCGTTGTCGAGCCCAGATCGATGCCGACGAAGATCTTCATGGCGTTGTGCTGGCCGCGTGTCTCTGCGACAGCATCTGGAAGTAGCTCTCGAGACGGTTCTTGACGTTGGCTGCCGAGAAGTAGCGCGGGTCCACCAGATCGGTCTCGATGAACGCTCCCGGCAGGCCGGTGCGTTTTTCGATTTCTCGCAGCATGACGAGCTGGCCCGCCGAGAACGAATCGCAGCTCTTGACCGAGTTGATCAAGAAACCATCGGCGTCGTAGTCGCGGATGTAATCGCAGATCAGATCGACGCGCGAGGGCAGGTTGAGGTTCGTGTAACAGCCCAGGCAGTAGTCGGCCAGCGATTCGAGCGGCCGATCCGGATCATGGCGGAAGCCGCGGTCGTAGAGACCGCCGACCTTGGTGTAGGTGCTCGCCACCACCACCGCGCCCTCATCAGAGAACATCTTCCAGAACTCGCGAAAGTGCGTCCAGTTGGGCGGACCTTCGACGACCAGACGGTGTTTTCCCTCGGTCATCGGCCCCTCGGGGGTCAACGGCCCGAAACCGGCTTCGCTGCGCGCGTTCACCTCTTCGCGCAGCTCGCGGTAGTAGTCGATCGCGGCTTGCGTGCCGCGAAACGCGGTGAACAGGGGACCGATGTAGTAGACGCCGCCGAAGTAGGCATCTATCGGCGAAGGATGACGTTTCCCCGATTCGAGCACCGTGACCAGGTCATCCTCGGCGCGCGCCGAGCGCGCGAGGAAGCCCTTGAGCTTGTCCTCGTCGTAGGCGATCCCCGTGACCTTCTCGAGTGTCGGGATCAACACCTCGCGCAATTGCTTGACCACGTAGTTGCGGATCTCAGGCGTGATATGCCCTTCGCCCTGATAGGGCACATGCAACATCGCGGTCGGGCAGTGGTAGCGCTCGCGCAGGAGCTCAAACCACTTCATGAACGTGTAACAACCCGTGTAGGACAGCAGCAGGAGATCCGGTGGCGGCAGCTTCTCTCCTGTCGGCCCAATGTTGCCCTTGAGCGACATGCCGATGTCGCACTTGACATAGGTGCAGACGTCCTCGGAATGACCGGCGCGCTCGGCTTCGGCGATGTACTCGCCCGATAGTTTGCGCATCGCATTCTGCAACGCGTTGATTTCCGGATGCACCGGCAGCATGTCGAAGCTGAGCATCAGCTCGGTCAGGTTTCCGGGCACGAACGTGTAGCAGACCTTCTTGTCGTCTTCCTTTGCACGCGCCAGGGCGTGATAGTGGTTGGCCACCATCTCCTTCTGGCGCAACATCGAATTTTCCTTGAGCGCTTGGGACGTCATGCTTCACCCCACAGTTTGATCGAATCGGCAAACGTGCCGGCCTGCTCGCGAATCGGCTGCAGTTGACCGGTGTTCTCGGCGTACTTGAACGAAGTGCACGGGATGCGTGCCTCGGAGCAGGCTTTCTGCAACAGCGGCCGGTCGAGCAACGCCGGATCGCAGAAACTGGGCGCGGCGAAGATCACGCCCTCGGCGTGGCTCTGCTCGACGGCGCGCACGAGTTTTTCGCTCTTTTCGCTGTAGCTGTGCGTGTAGCGCGAGGCGTGGTCCAACGGCAACTCGAGCCAGGCGTCGACGAGTGCATCGAGTGGATCGCCGCTTTCGCGCACCCCGTCGGGCGGCCAGCGCAACACCGGCAGGAAATCGTCCTCGACCAGATAGCAACCGGCGCGCTCGAGTGTGCGGATCAGAGCCACCGGCGGCTGCTCGCAGAACGCCCCGCGCACGGAAATGCGCGCGTTGTCCAGCGGATGGGCATCGCGCGCGCGCGCCTCGGCCATGTAGGCGCGCAGCAAATCGCTGTGCTCTTCGACAGGCAGTCGCAGCCCGGCGCGCAGGATTAGATAGCACTCCGAAGCACGCGCGAGCCACGGTTCGCGCGCGCGCAGGGCGTAGAGCTCCTCGACCAACCTGCGGTTTTCGTTGTAGACCTGGATGGACGCCCGCAGGACATCCGGATCGCACTTGGCTCCGCTGAGCGCGCACAGCCCGCGCCACAACTCGTCGAGGATCTGGCGATAGAAACGCCCGCCGATCTCCTTCTCGAAGTTCTGCGGGAAATCCAGATAGCGAATGAAGCGATCAGGGAATTGGAGCTTCCAGATTCCCGACAAGTTGCGGATGACGTCGCAGGTCGAGGGGAACAGCATCCCGTCGAGCGAGTCGAGCCTGCCGGACAGTCCCAGTTCGACCACCGAACGCGGCAGGTGACAGATGTACGATTGGAAACAGGCATCGCCACGCACGATCTCAAGTTCTTCGCCCGCACCGACGATGCCGACGGGCAGACACCCCGCGGCATGCACGAGCTCGCGCGGCGCGTAGACCGGCAGATAGCCGACTGCGCGTCTACCCGGCTCGCGAGAACGCCACTGACGCACATCCTCGTAGTTCGTGTCTTCGATCAAGCGCTCGCAACGATCGATCAGGGCCTCCAGCGGATTCAGCGGTTCGCCCATTGTGGTGACCTCTTTTCGAGGAAGGCCTGGATGCCTTCGCAGGCATCGTGGGTCGACATCAATTCGTTCAGGTATTCGGATTCGAGCCGCGCAAGTTCGCGGGTGAATTCCCTGGCCCAGGCGCCGCGCAGCGCCTTGAGGCCATGGCGCAGGGAACTCGGGCTCTTAGGCGCGAGATGTTCCGCGATCCAGCTGCGTGCACAGGCCGTCGGATCGTCTGCCAGCGCGAACACGAGGCCGGCCCCGTTCGCCTCGGCTGCATCCATGCTGCGCCCGGAAAGGATGAAGCCGGCTGCGCGCTGGACCCCGAGCAGACGCGCCAAAACCAGCGAGCCGATCGGCGCGAAGACACCTAGAGAGAGTTCGGGCTGCGCGAACCTCGCCTCGCGCGCGGCAAACACCAGATCGCACAACGCCACAAGCTCGAGTCCCACACCGAGACAACGGCCGCGCACGCAAGCGATCGTCGTCAGCGGGAAGCTGACCATGTCGGCCGCGAGTCCGTGCAGCGCGCGCAACATGGGTCCGACCTTGCCCGGGGCATGCTCTTCCACGCTCGCGCCGAAAGAAAAGTCCGTCCCGGCGTGGTCGAGCAGCACGGCGCGCACGACGCTGTCCTGCGCGAGGGAACAAAGCGCCGCAGAGAGTTCCCCGATGACGCGGCTGCCGATCACGTTTCCGCGACCGGCATCGATGACGACGCGCGCCACGCGGCCGTCGTCGATGTGTTCGACACGAACCAGCGGGACCGCCACGGTGGTCACGGTTTGCCTGCCTTGTCTTCGCGTGGAATCAACGACTCGATGAATTCTTCCGACCAGCGCTCGCCCTGCGCCAGGCGGCGGCGCAGTTCGATGAAGTCGACCTCACGTCGATCCTTGGGCCCTTCGTGGAACGCGCGGAAGCCGAGGTTGGCCTCGGTCATCATGTTGAGCGCGAGCCAACTGCGGTTGGATTCGCGGTTCTTGTCCCAGTGGCCAAGTTTGTGCTTGCGCACCGATTCGATCGTCTTGCGCAGGCAGTTGGGCATTGTGCGCGCCAGCTTGAAGACCAGTTCGTCGACCTTCCTGTCCAAGCAGGCGAGTTCGATCGTCCCGCGCTTCAACGCCTCGCGCCCGGCGGCGAGTTCAGCGCCGCTCTTCGGTTCGCCCCACACCGGCTTCCCGCTCTCGTCGAGCCAGCGCGCGGTGGTCACGCTCGGATTGCGCACGATCTGTCCGTCGAGGCGCAGCACAGGAACAGCGTCGGTCAACAATCCGTATTGCAGCGCCTGATAGGCGCTCCAGGTTTCGCAAAGCGTGCTGCTCTGCATTGCGCGTTCGATGCCGACGAACAACGGCAGGAAATCGGTGGATCCGCCGTCCGGCGCCGAACCGTGCCGAGGTCCGGCCTGGCCGAACACGGCAAGATCGCTGGCGATCGAGAAGTCACAGGCCATGCCGATCTCCTGCCCACCGGCGATGCGCATGCCGTTGACGCGGCAGATCACCGGCTTGTCGCAGTGCAGAATCCCCGTGACCATGTCGTTGAACAGGCGCATGTAGCGCAGATATTCATCGGGCTGTCCCGAGTAGTACTCGGCGTATTCCTCGGTGTTGCCGCCCGTGCAGAACGCGCGATTGCCCGAGCCCGTGAAGACGACCGCGATCACGTCGCGCTCGTTCGAAGCGCGCCGGAAAGCCGCGATCACGGCCTTGATCATGTCGGTCGTGTAGCTGTTCAGCTGCTTTGGGTTGTCGAGCGTGATCCAGACGACGTACAGGCCGTCGATCGGCGCATTGGTGTTCGGCGTCGTCAGCGGCTTGCGCTCGTAGCGCACCAGCGGGCATTCCTTGTCAGCTGAAGGGAGGTCGAAGTTCATCGCGCGTTGCGTGGTCGTCATGGAGAACTCCTGTGGCGCTCATCTATGGAACGAGTACGGGTCTTTGCCTGGTTAGATGGGCGTGCGCGCGCTCGAGCACGCTCTGCGCGTCGGCCATCGGGTGAACCTCGACGAAGGGCCGCACTGAAATCCGGCCTTCGAGCACCATCGAAACGAGCGCGGGATACAGCTCCGGCAGACAACCCCAATTGCCAGCCGCGACCGCGTCGTAGGCCATCAGGTTCGAAAGCCTGACCTCGAGCTTGTCCATGGTGAAGCCGACCACCGAGAGGTATGCCGCGGGACCGAGCAAGCGCCAGGCGAGCTCTTGGCCCGCGTGCGAGCCCGAGCATTCGAAGATCTTCCAGCCGCGCGGCGCGATGCCTTTCGAGCTAGCAAATTCCTTGACGCGCGCAGCCAGCGCATTTCCGTCCAGACCCTTAGGGTTGATGCCGAGTTCGAGACCGTACTTGGCCAACGCGTCGATGCGCTCCTGCGCCACGTCGAAGCCGACCACGTGCGCGCCGAGCGCCTTCGCGATCTGCACCGCGAATCCGCCGACGCCGCCGAGTCCGATCACGATCGCGAGATCGCCATCGCCAAGTCCGCTGCGGCAGATCGCCTGATACGGCGTGCTCACCGCATCGGCGACCACCGAGAGTTCCGCCAGCGTGCAACCTGATTTGGCGAGTTCGCCCCCTTCGAGCGCACCGGGAGCTTCGACGATGCACAGACCGCGCGCGGGAACAATGAGGTGACTGGCGAATCCGCCCTGCACGTCGTTGCCCGGCATCACCTGCGTGCGACAGACCGTGCCGAAGCCTTCGAGACACGCATCGCACCTTCCGCACGGCGTGACCGCCGGCACGACCACGGCGCGGCCGAGCAAGTGCTCGTAGCTGGAGCCGGTCGCGATGACCTCACCTGAGATCTCGTGACCGAGCGCAAGCGGCAACGCATGCCGGGTTCGAACACCGTCGTACAAGAAGCCCAGGTCGGTGTGACACACGCCGCAGCCGACGACACGCACCACGGCCTCGTCCTCGCCGGGCTCGAGTGCAGTGAATTCTTCGCGAATCAGCGGCTCCTTGGGAGCACGCATCACCCAGCGATAACCGTCCAGCTTCGTGATGACGTTCATTCCTGTGTCCTGCGTGTCGCGGCGCTTCGATCAGTGTCGAAATTGAAGGCCGTACCCGCGATACGCCTAATGAGGCAAGCGCGGCCGGTCAGAGTGCGTAGCCGCGCCGTAGGGGCCCAAGTAGGCGGCTCGCGTCAGCGTTCGCTTTCGGGCATTCGATTCCGGCCGGCGGCCTTCGGCGCTTGCTCTACCAGCAAATCAGGAAGCCGATACCGTCCGAGAGCCCGATGTTGTTCGGCGGCGCGAAGCCCGGATCCCGGCTCCAATACTGCGCGTACCACTGCGTGCCCGGCTGGAACGCGTGCGCGCCCATGTAGGCGTGGCTGAGGAAGAACGAATAGCTCCCCGTGCAATTCAGCGGCGGCGGTGTGCCGTGGGCCACCTGATTGGGGGTGCGCGCGATCGGCGCCTGGACGCACAGAATTCCACCGAGGAACGGCATCGCGGCGGACGTCGGGCTCAACAGCAACGTCCCTGGTTTGTTGTTCAGCACGTGGCTTGCCGTGATGTAGAAGTCGTCCGCGCCGCTGAGTGAAGGCAGTCCCGTGTATGAAATTGCCGGCGTGCAGCCGAGAGAATTGACCTTCGCAGTGCAGTAGGTCGCGGGTCCATCGCTCACGAGATAGGGCCAGGCCGAACCGGAGTCGGGGCCGAAGTCATCGTCGCCATCCGCCCCGATGATCAAATGCAGACCGTCGAAGGCGAGTCCCTCGCCGAAACCAGCGATGTCTCCGGTTTCACTGGGTTCGAGCCTGGCTGTCTCGCTCCAGCCCGCGCCGGATCGATCGAAGATCCACACCAGGCCCCAATGCGGTCCGCTCGCCTGTGCGTGGCCGTCACCGACTACGAGGCGCGCGCCTTTCAGTTCGACGCTCTCTGCGAATCCGGGACCGAACGGTTGTGAGCCGATGAGACGTGCCTCTTGGCTCCAGGCGCCGCCTGTACGGGAGAAGACCCAGGCCGACTGAGCGCTGGGACTCTGATCCGCGACGACGGCGCTGTCGCCATCGAGCGCCACATCCCAGCCAAAGTCACGGGCCAGAATCGTTGGAGACAACGTGCCTTCGATGTTCCAAGTGCCAATCAAGTTGCGGCGGTAGACGCTGGCGACCCCGGAGATGGGGAAGGGTCCGCTTGCGGCGATCGCGCCCACGATGAGGGTGTCTGCCTGTAATGCGAGCGACCAACCAAAGTAACGCGAGCCGGCTCCTTGAATGCGTTGTTGCAAGATCCAGCTTGCAGCCGGGCGCGAGTACACGTAGACGACGCATCGCAAGACACCGGACGTATCGCGATATCCGGGATCGCCCACGGCGAGGGTGTTCCCAAAGAGCGCGACGGCCGTGCCGAACTGCACGGCCTGCGCGCCATCAGGCGAACTGAGTTTCTGCTGCTCCGTCCAGAGCGCACCCGAGCGCGTGAAGGTGTACACGCCGGCGTTCGTGGTGTACTGCGCGCCGACGACGAGGAGGTCGCCTTCGATCGCCACCGAGCCGGCGAAACCCTGCCCCACAATGCCATCCGAGGGAGTCAGCCGGGCCTCCTCCACGGGCGATCCTGCCACGTTTCGGAAGACGTAGGCCGTTCCGGGCTCCGCACCGTTGTCCGCGGGTGCGCCGACGACGAACGTGTCGCCATCTAGGCTCACGGACTGACCGAAGCGATCACTGCCTTCGGCGTCGGATGCGTGAACTTCTGGGGCTGCGCAGATTCGAGGCGCGCTCTGGGCCGATGCAATCGTCGGCCAGACGCCGGTCGCGATGAGCAGGCCAAAGCTAGTGAGCGCGCCGGAACGAAGGAGTAGCAACCCAGACGCGAGTGCGGGCAATTTGGTCATGACGAACCTCGCCTCCAGGAGCAGCGCTGCGCTTCCGCTGGGCCCCTGGTGCTCGCGCGGAAGATGAAATACGTAACAGCAACCGTTGTTTTCTACGTCGGAATGGCACATTCCACATCCGCTGCTGTGCGTAGGATGGATGAACTTGCTCAGTAGTCTGGCCGGCGAAATGCGGAACAGCTCTCGATCGCGATCGTGGCAAGACAGCTACTTTGGTTGCATGCGAATAGGCGAAATGACCTGCATACGCGCGGGTTGCATGGCGTCATGAAGGATCCGCAGGGACGTCCTACTCAGCGCGCGCGTGCGGTGCGCTTCGTGGCGATCGTGCTCGCGTCGGTCGCCGGCTCCCTGAGTTGTTGGCTGTGGGCCTTCCTGCTGATTGCGATCGCTGACCATTCATCCGCAACAGCCGATTCTGGACCCGTCGGATTCCTCGCGCGACTTGGGCGGGCCACCCACAGCCCGGTCCCTTGGATCATGGGAGCGGGGTTCGGTGTCGCATTTGCAGCTCCGGCCGTGTTCTGTCTGTGGCAGCGCCGCTTGCTTCCCGCGCTGGGCTTCGTGCTCGCGGTCAGCTACATGATTGCCGCGCTCTCGATCCGAATCGCATCGCATGGCGGTGGATTGTCGGAACTGGAGGCAGCTCCCAGCGTGACCGCCCTCTTCACGCTTGGCGCGCTCGTCGTCGTGCGCTGCGTCCCCCTGCGCATCTGGACGCAGGCGCCTCGGATGCCGACAACTTGAACTGCTCGCCCCCGCCGATGCGAATGCGTGTCAGCGCGCGCGCTGGCGCAGCAGTTCAATGACCTCGTCGAGCCGGCGCTCGATGCCCTGGAGCGACGCCAATTGACGATCGGAATGCTCGGCGCGATCTGAACTGGGCGACTGGGCCGGCTGCTGCTCGACGCGCCGCATCTGCGCCTCCTTCAGCGCGTCGCGCGCGACGAGGATGCGGTCGCGGAATTCATGGGCGTCAATGATGCCCGTCAAGTGCATGTCGTTCGCTTGGCCCGCGCTGTGGCCGGCGGTTTCGAACTTGAGCGTGCTCAGTTGAAAGCGCCGCAGGATCGGCCCTTCGATAAAAGTGACGTCCTGGATGTTCTCCAACGGAATCGTCTTCTCGACTTGAACCAAAATGCCTTTGCGATAGCGCAGGTTCTTGGCGCTCAAGTGACACTCGAGCTTGTGAAAGTAGTGGTTCGCCCACCACTGCCCAACTCCGCAAAACCAGATCATGGCCAATGGAATC
>JAYUOR010000437.1:0-3521 GCA_043760765.1 Planctomycetota bacterium
CCGAACTGCGGGCTACCGTTCGCATCATCATCGTGGGCGATGGCCCAATGTACGGCACGCTCAATTTTGCTTTCCGCATGCAACGCGGCAGTGTGACCACGCCGATCCGCTTGCTGGATGCCGATGTACTCGTGGACGGCGTTCAAGCGGCGCTGCTCGACATGACACGGCCGACGTTGACCGGATTGGGCCCGATCGGCACGAGTGTCACGGGCTTTCGCTCGGACCTTCGCGATTTCGCTCTGGTGGGGCGCGCCAGCGAGCGCATCCGCGCTGTCGAGGTCAGCACGACGCTGGGCAACAACGGAGTCCTGACCCCGGTGGTCGGCGGCACGAACAGCGGACTGTTCGTCGCGGCGCCGATCCTGCTTGGAACGCTGACTCCCGCCCAGCAGCAGCTCGCGTTCAGCGCGCAGATCTACGACAACGCCTTCAACTCCGCGCTCGTGCCGATCGCGGGCAACTTCACTCAGGTCGGCGCCGCAGGACCGGGCGTGGCTCTGCCCGGACCGTCGATCACCGTCGACGTGTTCGACAGCGCGAACTTCAGCGCGCTTGCGAACGCCCGCGTCATGATCCACGAGGATCTCGGTGGCGGGACTGTCCTTCCAGTTGACTTCGGTTTCACCGACGCGGCGGGCCGTGTGACCTTGGCCGCGAGTCTCACCGACAGCACCATGGTCACAGTCGACGTCAACGGGTTCGACCTTTTCACTTTCGAGGACGTGCCCATCGACCGGTTGTCGGTGCCGCTGACGCGCTCGGGCTTGGCGCCCGCGAGCATGGCCGGAATCGCCTCGTCAAAGAACAATTCGTTCTCGAGCTTTGACCGACACGTGGTCGACAGCCGCAGATTCGCGCAGTTCGAGCCGAACATTACCGTCCAATCGTGCACCGCGAATCCCGTGACTCAATCCAACGATTGTGCCTTCGGGCCTGCACTGATCCGCGGGAACAGGCTCGGAGTCGCGTCATTGTTCGCGCTCGAAATCCCGCCGACGGAGCTCAGCTACAACGTCGCATCCTTCTTGCGCGCCTTCCAGATCGCGATCCCAGTCGCGCAGGTCGGAGCGGGGACGCTCAGTTCGGTCACGCTGGTCGCTGACACGCTGCTCAGCGATGCCGGGGTCGGTATCGAGGAGCGCGGCATCGATGGACCGGCGCTGAATCTCGATCTCAGCTCGACAACGGGCATTCTCTTGAACTCCCTGGTCGGAGCCCCCAGGGTCCTGGTCGAAGCCAAGCTCCGCGGACTTCCTGGCATGGCGGCCGTCGGCCAAGGCGTGGCCTTCGACCTCGGGGGTAACGCCTGGTCAGTGCGCTCCGCCTATCCCGGTGCCGTGGACGGTATCCAGGACAATCCCGGGGACGCGCTTGGCCAGCTGGTCGCGGGCGGAGTGCTAGATCCCGACCTGCGCCTGTCCTGCGAGGTGCGCGACACGTTGGGAGCGCGCGCCGGCCGGCGGCCGGCGTTTTCGCTGCTCGGCGGTTCTTTGGCGCCTGTCTCTGCTCCCGTGATCCTCTCGCCGCTCCCCGGCGCGTCCACCGGGGGCGCGACCTTCGACCTGCTGTTCACCAACGCCATTCCCGACTCGGCGGGGACGCCGGGGATGTACGTCGCGACGCTGACCGCCGGCAACGCCGGCCGGCGCTGGACACTCTGGCGGCCCGACCTCGACAATTCGTCCGGCGTTACGCGCACGATTCACGTGCCCGACCTGGCTGCGCTCGGTGGCACGGCACTGCCCAACGGATCGATCACGGCTGTCGTCGAAGCTTTCGGCTACGCAACGTTTTCGGTCTCAGCCTTCCACTGGAGCGACATCGAGCGCGAGTACGACAGCTTCTCGGCCGGCGTGCCCAGCGCTTTCACTCAGCCCTGAATTTTCGCCCGAGTTTGGGCGCGAAATCAGGCTCTCCGCGACGCTACAATCCGCCGCCACTGGCGCCGAATCGGTGCCAGGTCGCGCGCTGTGCTACTGCGACGGCGCGCATTTCGAACTTGCGGTACGCGTTTCCAAAATTGGATCGATCCACGTGAAGCACCTTGTTCGCCTTGCTCCGCTGTGCCTGGCCGCGCTCGCTACCATCGGCATTTTCTCCGCCTGCGGACCGACTCGTCCGCCGAAGGGACTCGACAATCCCAATCTGATCGTGGGATCGCTGACTCAAACGAATCCGCTCGACGTGGTTGTGCTCCCGATTCAGAACAACACGGGCCGCGAAGGACTGCCGCTTGCCGAACTGCGCAGTGCGTTCCACGCGGGACTTGTGCGTCAGAAGTACAGTCCGCTCGCGCTCGACTTCGTGGATGAGCACGCGGTCGAGGCGGCCTACACGCCGGGCAAGCTTGAGGAGCAGGCGATCCTGCAGATTTCCATCAACGGCTGGGACGATTCGCAGTGGCGCTCGATGTCGCGCCTGCGCGTTCAGGCCGAGATCTACCTGCTTGATGCGCGCAATCCCGATCCGAAGCAGCCGCTGTGGGGTGGTAAGGTCGATCGCCGCGTGGAATTGGCCCAGGATTCGCCTGGACTCGCGAACCAGGCCGCTTTCATGAAGCGCGCGATCGAAAAGTTCACAGAAGACGTGCTTGCTTCGCTGCCGGCGCGCAATCCCGAGCGCACGACTCCCTAGAACCGACGACGGCATGCGGTTCTGGGGCCGGCCAAGGGCATTTGTGGCCTCGCGCCGTCCGCCTGGCTTGAGCCCGGGCTGATCGCTCGCTATCCTCTCTGCCCACGAAGGCCCCGTTCCTTCCCGCCCGGCGGGAGCGAAGGTCCTCGGCGGGACCGGCAGAGCGCAAGCTCGGCTAGGCCCCGCGCACCCTTCTCTGGAGATCCTTCCCCTGGAGATCGGGCAAGTGCCTAGTTCAGGCGAGGCCGGGCACGAACCGTTGAATCAAGGAGATGGCCATGGCCATCACGGCAACACGCAAGGCCGAACTCGTCCAAGAGTTCGCACGCACACCCGGCGACACGGGTTCCCCCGAAGTTCAGATCGCGCTCCTCACCGAGGAGATCAAGAGCTTGACCGAGCACCTCAAGGTGCACCGCAAGGACTACACGTCGCGCCGCGGCCTGTTGTTGATGGTCGGCGCCCGTTCGAAGCTGCTCAAGTTCCTGCGCAACCGCACGCCGGATCGTTACCAGATCGTCGTGCAACGCCTTGGCCTGCGGCGCTAGCAGACCTTCATGGGGCATGCGAACAGCGGCCTGATCACGGCAGCGAACCCGGCTTCGAGCCTCAGCCGCTCGGACCGGGTTTGCGCACTTCGCGCGCCGCAAAATCCGCCACGCGGCTAGTGCGCGCGCCATCCAGAACACAATCCATAGATCGAGACAACCAGACAAGGAAAAGCAAAAGACATGACATTCAGTATTTATGCGCGCGTTGAGCGCGAGATCGCGGGCCACAAGATCACGTTGGAGACAGGACAGGTCGCGCGCCAGGCCCTTGGCAGCGTCATCGCCACGATGGGCGAGACCAAGGTCTTCTCCGCCGTCGCCCAAGGTCCGTCA
>JAYUOR010000438.1:0-3513 GCA_043760765.1 Planctomycetota bacterium
GGGTGCTCTGGGTGCTCGCTACCGAGCAAAACCAGCGCAGCGAGCGCCCCCGCGTAGTCGCGAGCGTGAACGCGAGTCTCGACCTCCGCCAACCGCGCCGATGCTCCAGCAACGGTGTCCTTGAGTTCCGCCGCCAGAGCGGCGAGCGCAGCCGGTTCTCCCTTATAGAGGCCAGTTGCGGGATCACGGTCCAGGCGGCCATTCAACTTGGCCCAACTGCCGTCGCGCGCGGCGATCGCCTGGTTCTGCTTGCGGTCGCGTACGACGATGTAGGCGACAATTGCCAGTACCACGATGGCGCCGTGCATCCAGTAGCGGCTGAGCCAAAGTCCTGCGCCGGATTTCTCCTGCAGCGGCGCAACAGTGACGGCGGTAGGGGCTTTGTGCTGAGCCATGCGTGGCCGATCTCGGGCGAATGTCCCCTCAAAAGGGAGCGGAGTGTGCGGAGTTTCGCCTGAAATCCAGGCCGGAGGGGGATTGTAGGAACCTTCACCCCGGATGCAACAAGCGCCACGCTAGCGCCGCCGAAAGTTCCGATCGAAGTGGGAAGAGGCGGGCCCGTTCTCGGCTGCCTGGCTGAGCCAATGGGCAGTGTTGGCACACGACAGTCGGCCAACGACAGGCAGGCCGCGACGGTAAGGCTCGAACGGGGAAGGGCATGTCTAGGGCGATTGACCCTACGTATACTGACCTTTTGAAGTGCATTTAAGGCCATCATAGACCTAAGACAGGGGCCATCTCGCTCGCGTGGCACGGTCTTCGCATTCCGTGGCGCATCCGATGGAATTCTCCTGCCACTCTCGACCGACTCAAACGAGGACTGGCCCGCCAGGCTCGCTATGCTGTGCGGAATCATCATTTGCGCGAAGCGTCTCCCCAGCAAGATCTCGATCGGGATCGCAGCACAGACGCAGGAACGAATTCCCGCAGGCAAGTCCCCGTTGCAGCGGAGCGAGGGCCTGGGTGGGTGGAGTCGCGCGCATCGATCTACCTGAGAGGCACGACATGCACGCACTGATCTTCACAACCCTACTGATCGCAGCCCCAAATCTGCGCGGGCGGGCCCCGGAAGCTAGCCGACCCGGAGCGTGGGCACCTGTGGCGGCTCAGGATCCTGCCACGGATCCGAAGGCGGAATACGAGAAGCGGAAGAAGGAAGCCGAAGGCAACGTCGAGCGGCTCTGGAGCCTCTACGAATGGTGCGACAAGAACGCGCTGAAGACCGAATCGCGCAGCACGCTGCGAGCGATCCTCAAACTCGACGCCGGCAATGCTCAGGCCCACAAGCTCCTCGGGCACGTCGAGTTCGAGGGCAAGTGGTACGACAGCGAGAAGAAGGTCGAGGAGTTCAAGCGCAAGCAACTCGAAGCCGAGGCCAAGGCCGCCGGCAAGGTGATCTACAAAGGAGCGCTCGTCGATCCCGCCGATCTCCCGTTCATCCAGAAGGGTTGGACGAAGGACGCGGCAGGCAAGTGGGTCGATCTCGAGTCGCAGAAGAAAATTGCAGAGGGTTGGGTGCACCAGGACCTGACATGGATCCCGCCGGCTGAGGCCGGGAACATCGCCAAGGGACTTTGGAAGTGCGGCGACAAGTGGCTCTCGCTGGATGAAGCGAACGAGTATCACTCCGAGGTCGAGAGCTGGTGGGCGATCACCAACCCGCGCTTCGTCTTGTACTCGACCTGCACACGCAAGGTTTCCGAACAGGCGCTGGTGGAGTGCGAGCGCGCCTTCAAGGATCTCGTGCGCGTCTACGGCAAGACACCCGCGCAAGCGCTGCCCGTGGTCATGCTGAAGACGCGCGATCAGTATGGACGATTCGCGCGCGGCGAGACCGACATCCAAACGCCCGAGGCGCGTCCGCTCTCGTCCATACACGGCGCGTTCATGGCGGATGCACTCGCTGCCTTCACGAGCGCAGGCGGCACGTTGCCGGGCGTCGCGTACTGGGACGACTCGAGCGACAAGGAACGCAGCTTCGGTCCCATGTACTTGCGTCACGCGGTGGGCCAGTCGTACGCCGAGGCGCTCGATCCAAGTCCGAAGGCGCTCGCCAAACTGCTCAAGGGCGACGCGGACAACGCAAATTCCTACGCCGACAACTTCTGGAGCGAGAAGCAGCTCCCGGAATGGTTCCGATTCGGAGCCGCTGCTTACGTCGAGCGCTACCAGGTCAACAGTCTGGTCAAGGCCGGCGGCAATCCCAACGAGGCGCGTGAGTGGTCGGTCACCAACATCACGAACAAAGGCGGACTCGATCCGCTCGACAAGATCTTCAAGTTCGAGATCGGCGTCGACAATCAGAATTCCGGCAAGCTCATCAATGAGGCCGGACTGATGGTCGCGTTCGTGCTCGACGGCAAGTGCGCTGAAGTGATCGCGAAGCTCGGCGCGCTCAAGGAAGCGCTCAAGACCAACAAGGAAGTCTCCAAGGCCGGGCTTGCGCTCGCCGAAGAGATCAAGAAAAACGAAGCCAAACTGCGTCAATTCGCCCAACTCTAGGCGACGGCGATTCACAAGGACGGATGACCACCATGATCGGACTGCTGCTTACCCTCGCTCTCCTTCAGCAAGGCTCGAACCAGGCGCGATTGCATCCGGCGGATGCAATGGTGATGGTCGAAGTCCCCGACGTTACCAAGCTGCTCACGGCTTACGAGAAGGCGCCGATGATGGCGATGATGCACGATGCAAACGTGCAAAAGGGTTTCTACGGCGCGTTCGAAGGCACCGACATCGATGTCGACGACCTGTTGTCCGACGCGCTGCTCAAGATGGGCATGCCCGATACGTTCGCCAAGGATCCGATGGGCGGCATCCGCCACTACATGGAAGGCATCCAAGGCGCCTCGTTTTCGATCAGCGTGGATCGCAAGGGGCTCGAGGAATTCGGGCCGCGTGCGGCTCGACTCACGAAGATCGGTGAGCAACTTGCGGTGATCAATGCGGCGATCGAGGCCTACCGAGGAGAGGCGCAGCCCAGCGCCTCGACCTTGCCCAAACAACTTGCGACTCTTGGTCTCGATTCGGCGGCCATCACCGATCCGTGGAAGCACCCGTACGAGTATCGCGTCGAAGCTGACGGCAAGTATCTGCTGCGCTCGCTCGGGGCGGACGGCAACGTCGGCGGCAGCGGCGACGATGCCGATATCACGATCAAGCAGACAGAAGCCTCCGCCGAGAATTACATGAGCCTGCTCGGTTTCCAGGCGGTCATCGAGTTCAAGAACCAGGTCGCGCTCGATGAATTGCGCACGGCGTTGGCGGGCATGTTCACCAAGAGCGGCGCGAAAGCCGTGCGCTCCGGATCGTTCCAGATGTCGGGGATCCAAGCGGAGCTCCAGTCGTGGACGGCACCCGAAGGCGAGCTCGACGGGCTCGAAGTCTGGATGATGCGCGCGCAGAACATGCTCGTGCTTGGCGGCGGCCGCGCGACGCCCGAAGCCTTCGGCGCGCGTCTGGCTGATCCGCGCGTGCAGACGGCCGCTGAACAATTTTACGCCGGTCTGCTCA
>JAYUOR010000439.1:0-3512 GCA_043760765.1 Planctomycetota bacterium
CTTAAATTCCCTACAGCTGATGAGGAAAGTACTCCCCGCCCCAGCGTAACGCCCTGGTGATTATTCTGGACGGTACTCTTGTCAGTCGGATCCACATCACCATCAAGGTCTACGTCGCCCCTGACGTCGTAATGACTTGATTGCCGCCAGCTCGTGATGATTGCCACATCGGCGCTATCGCAGTCCCCGTCGGAGTCGCAGTCACCAACCGGCAGCCCGAACGGCACGCCATAGGCCGAATATCGATCCATCTCGCGCTGGCCGCCCGCAACAGTGATCAGTGCCACCACATCTGCGTGCTGGTTCTGGCAATAGTAGGTCTTCTCCTCAAGATTGCCGTCGGGGGCGCCAGTCCAGCCATTAGTCATATCGCGCTCTCGGAAGGCCACGAGATCGATGTACGAACTGCCACCATATCCGTCCGCGCCCGCCTGCTGGTACACGAAACGCTCCTTGGGGTTGTTGATCGGGTCTGCGCTCCGGTACGTCGCGACCACGCGCCAAATTTCGTCGTAGGCAGAGTAGTACCACGAGTCGGAGCTGTCTACGGTTCCACTCCCGTTCACGTCTTCGAGAACGCCGATCCGGTATCCCAGGCCGTCGTAGCGGTACTCGGCGACGAGGGCGCCGCCTTGGGTTTTCACCTTCCTGAGCCTGTAGAATGGGTCCCACTCGTACTTGTAGTCGATGGCGTCGTTCGTCAGGTTCCCGGCGGGGTCGTAGGCCAGAGTGACGGTACTCCCGGTCGTGTGCAGGTCACGCGTCCCAATCTCGTTGACCATGTTGAAGGTCTTCGTGTCGTCCCATTCCCCGGGATCCGTCCAATCGGTGTCGTCGTTTAGGTTCACCCTGTCCCGCGACCAGTTCCCGGTCTGAGTCAGCGTCCACTCTTGCTTACGCGTCCGGCTCGTGATCGAACCGCCCGACAGCGTTCCCTCATCCGCCGTGGTCAGGCGGTTCAGGTTGTCCATCGTGTGTTTGATGTCGAAGCCAGCGTGCACGGAATCGTCAGCGCTCAGGATGTTCGAGTTCCGATCGTAGGTCAGCGCGGCCTTGTAGAAGTCGACATCGGCCGGCGGCCAAAATCCGCTAGTCAAAGCGATCGTCGAACAGTTTTGCGCGCGATTTGCGCCCGGATCATCGACGATCTACGTCGGCGACGCTGGCAACAAGTTTGCATTCTACGATCCTGCGCAACTTGAAGCTCTCGGCGTCAGGATCGAAGGACACGGCAAGATGCCGGATGTTGTCGTGCACTTTGTCGCCAAGAACTGGCTCCTCCTCGTCGAGGCCGTCACAAGTCACGGGCCGGTAAGCCCGAAGCGGATGTCGGAGCTCAAGGCCCTATTCGCAGGGAGCAAGGCGGGCTTGGTATTCGTGACGGCATTCCCTAATCGAAAGACGCTGCTCAAGTATTTGGATCAGATTGCCTGGGAGACGGAGGTGTGGGTCGCGGATTCCCCTGACCACATGATTCACTTCAACGGCGAACGGTTTCTCGGACCCTATCCAGACGCGATGCCCATCCAGCGACCGTCAGGCGGTTGAGGCATGCACCAAGTCACGCGAGTTGGTTCTTGGAAACTCTCTTGAGCCGTCGGATCCGGCCTGACCCGACGTGCATCATCGCCTGGAGGTGAACTGCTCGTCTTGACGCTGGTCCTCCACGACGACATCGTGCCTCTGCGCGCCATCAAACAACACGAGACCCAGCTCCCATGCCCAACCCGCTCAACTCCCAACTCACGTCCGCCATCCAGTCCTTCGTTGCCGAGCTGTCTGCGTTGGTGCGCACGGCGGCGCTTGAATCGGTGCAGTCGGCGCTCGGCGGTGCCGCAGGTGGCGGTGGAACCGGCGGCGCAGGAACCGGATCAACAGGTGCCCGTCGTGGACCCGGTCGCCCGAAGGGATCTGGCGTACGTCGTGGCCCCGGTCGCCCGAAGGGAAGCGGCAAGTCAACCGGCGACGCGGGTGCTATCGCCGCCAAGCTTCTCCAGTACGTCACGATGCACGACGGGAAGCGGCTTGAAGAGATCTCGCGCGCGCTGCACATCCCAACCGCCGACCTGAAGCGTCCGGCGCAAACCCTGCTTGCGGCAAAGGTGGTCAGGACGACGGGAGCCAAGCGCGGGACGATGTATCACGTGGCGGAAAAGAGTGCGCCCAGCAAGAAGCCCGCGAAAAAGGCGTAGACGGGCGGCTGAGAGACGGTGAAGAAAGGCGGCGCCAGGTCCTCAGGCGCCGAACTGCACTGTGAAGATCTGATCTTCGTAGGCGCCAGTCAGCTCGCCCGCCCGGTCAACTGCCCCTCGGAATTCCCAGCGCACCCATCCGCCGATACATCGTCGACTTGCCTGACTTCATAAGCTTGGCCGAAGCGACGACGTTTCCTCCGCACTCATCGATCGCGCGAAGAATGGCCGCTTTCTCGTATGCATCAAGCGACAACGCCCCACCAGTTTTCGCGACCGGATCGTGGGGCGAGACTTCAAACGTGCCGCCCTGGCTCGGCTTGCGAATACCGAGCACCTGGATGCGGCGGTAGATCGCGCTCTTGGTCATCTTGAGTCGCTGCCCCGCCTCGATGACGTTGCCGCCGCACTCGGCGAGAGCGCGTTCGATCGCCATTCGCTCGTAGGCCTTGAAGGTCAGCGGGATCGTTTCGGCGGACTGCACCCCGCGGGACGGCGCTCGCGCAGAAATCGGACTGAACCGCGGCTCATTGCCCGTCGCATCGCCGCCGCCGCTCGGATCCGCAAGCTCTCCGAGCGCACTCTGCACCGCATCCATCGTCGAGCGCTGGATCAGGTCGACCAAGTCCACGGAGAACGCGTCGACGCAGGACCGGATCTCAGCGTGTAGGGAGTTGGTCAACGGATTGGTCAGCTCCCTCGATGTAGGCAGAGATATGGACTGCGATTTCGGCGTTGAACTCGGCGTCGGAACCGCGGGCTGTCTAGTCGACTTGGCACGCATGGCCGCTCGGCGCTTCGATGCAGCCGTGGTGGGCTGCGGAGAATTCTCGATCGACGCGGCCGCGGCTTTTCTCTCAGCGCGCGCCTTCACCTTCGCGAGCTTCGCTTGGAGCTCGGCGAGCATCTGTTCGGGCGTACGGCGGGAGCGGCGACGGGGAGTTGGGGACGTGGTAGTAGCCGTGGTGGAAGAGGTGGTCATCTCGATTGTGGAGGGCGGTCTGACAGATTAGGATGTTCGGGGAGTGTCGTGCTTGGGGGCGCAGGTGCTGTGCGCGGATCATGCTGTGGCTGCCGTGAGCGACGCAATAGCCGGGCCGGCCGGCGCTTCGAGGAACTAGCGACGGTCCCTTTGGTCCTTGATTTCCGCGGTGCTGGGAACGACACGTCGTGGTGCTATTATGACGTGATTCTGCCGGTCGCAGGCCCGACTTGCAGCTCCGCGCATAGGAATTCCAAGCCCCTGATCATGCCTTCACGGTAGGACTGGCGCGGTGGGTGGGGGCCGCGAAGCGGGACGCCGGTGAGCCTCTCGCTGGA
>JAYUOR010000440.1:0-3511 GCA_043760765.1 Planctomycetota bacterium
GGCCTTGCATCGACCGGCATACGCCAGCCTCTCTCTTCGCCCTGCTGCTGCTCGCGGCGTGCCAGTCTCCTGCGCCTGCAACGGCGCCCGCACCCGCGCCGCCGCGCGTGGAACCGGACTGGAAGGCCGAATCCTCGCAGGCCCAGTCGCGCAGCGAGTCGTGGGCCGGCGGCCGCCTCTCCGTTCGCGAAGCCGTGCAGATGGCGCTCGACCGCAATCCCGATCTGCGCACGGCGCGGGCCCGCGTCGAAACGGCGCGCGCGGGATTCGAAGCGAGCGAGGCGGCGCTGTGGCCGCGACTCTCGGCGGACCTCACGATGTTGCACAGCGATGCACCTTCGACCTACCTGTTCAAGTCGATCGATGCGCACAACCTGGCGCCCGGGACGGATTTCAACCATCCCGGTTCGATCGACAACACCGAGGCCGGCCTGGGTGTCTCGTGGAACCTGTGGAACGGCGGCCGCGATCGTCTCGCGCTCGAAGCGTCGCGTGTGGACGTCTCGATGCAGAACCAAAGCGTGCTGGCCACGCAGAATCTGCTCGTGATGGCCGTCGTCGCGGCCTGTCTCGACGCGCGCGCGGCGCACGAACTTTCGGCATCCGATGATGCGAGTCTGCATTCGATCGAGTCGCAACTCTCCGAGGTCCGCTCGCGTGTCGCGCAGGGCGTCGCACTTCGCTCCGACCAGCTTTCGCTCGAAGTCCGGCTGGCCGAGGCGCGCGAACGAAAACTGCGCACCGAACTCGGGATGCGCTTAGCGCTCGCCACGCTGCGCAGCCTGCTCGCGCTCGAAGGCGATCTGCCGATCGAACTCAGCCACGAGCCCTTCGATCAGGAGACTCTGCCCGACTCGCTCGCCGCGGCGCGCGAACAGGCCTTCGCGCAGCGGCCGGAATTGCGCTTTGCGAAACACTCGCTCGAGCGCGCGGACCTCGACATCGAGTCGGCTCGCAGGGCCTGGCTTCCCAGGCTGGACCTCCAGGGCCGCCTGTACGCCGATGAAAACGCGTACTCGCTCGATCTCGGCGAGTCCAACTCGACCGTGGCACTGAGCCTTTCCTATCCAATCTTCGAGGGCGGCGCTCGGCGTGCCGACTTGATGCGCGCCAAGGCGAACCGTCTCGAGTTCAGCGCGGCACAGATGAAAGCGCGCAGTACGATCGGACTCGAGGTCGAGCTGGCCTGGCTGCGGCGCGTGGAAGCGAGCGCGCGAGTCGAAGTGGCCGCGCAGGCGCTTGGCGCCAGCCAAGAGAGTCTGCAACTCGTAGAAACGCAATTCCGCTCGGGTGTCGCGACCGTGACGCGCTTTCTCGAGGCCGAAGCCGCGCGCTCGCAGATGGAGAGTTCGTTGATTCGCGCGCGTCTTGACCTGGAACGCTCCGGCGCCGAACTGGCGCGCGCGCTGGGCAATCATGCTGGAGTTGGACCATGACGAAACTTCATTGGACGAGCCCGGGTTCACGCCTGCGCAAGATCGCCTCGACGATCCTGTTCGCGCTCGTGCTCGTCGCACTCGGCCTGTATGCGAGCGGCGCGTTCCGGGCGCGGCGCGCGGACACGCCCCAAGGTGTGCAGGCTGCACAGATTCCTGCTCCTAAGTCCAGCGCCATCGCAACGCGCGTGCGCGTGCCGCTCGTCGAAGCCGCTGTCGGAACGGTGCGCTCGCGCCGCACGGTCGAGGTGGCTGCGCAGGTAGCCGCGCGTGTGGTGCGCATCCTGGCCGAACCGGGACAGACGCTGAAGCAGGGCGATCTCCTGCTCGAACTCGATGATCGCGAACTCGCGGCGCGTCTCGCAGAGGCGCGCCAGGTGTTGACGGCCTCCGAATCGGCGATCCTGAGGGCTGAGCAGAGCAAAGTGCAGAGCACGGCGCGCCTGGGGCAGGCGCGCACGCACGTCGAACGCACGCGCAAACTCGCCGCGGATCAAGCTGCGACCACGGAGGCACTCGAAGCCGCGGAATCGGACTATGTGCAGGCTCAGGCGTCGGTCGCAGAGGCCGATGCGATGCTGGCCGCGTCGTCGGCACAGCGCGAACAGGCCGCAGCTGGCCTGCGCGCAGCGGAGATTGCGTTGGGGTACGCGACGATCAGCGCTCCGCAGGACGGCATTGTCGCCGAGCGACGCATCGAAGTCGGCGACCTCGCGCTGCCGGGACGCGTCCTTTTCGTCGTGCTCGATCCTGCAGCGCTGCGCCTCGAGGCGCGCGTTCGCGAGGGTCTGGTCGGTTCCATCCACGCAGGGGACACACTCGAGATCGAGATCCCCGCGGCCTCCGCGGTGGTGCAAGGGCGCGTCACGGTCGTGCTGCCGGCGGCCGAATCGCGCAGTCGCACCTTCGAGGTGCGCGCCGACTTCGATGCGCGCGAGGGCATCCATGTCGGCATGTTCGGACGCCTGCGCCTGCGGACCGGCGAACGCGAGATCGTGCGCGTGCCCGCGACGGCCGTCGTGCGCATCGGCCAAATCGAGACGATCCTGGTGCGCGAAGGCCAACGCTGGCTGCGCAGGCTCGTGACGACCGGTATCGCCGACTCCGAGGGCAACGTGGAGATCCTTTCGGGTCTTGCGGGCGGCGAAACCGTGGGAATCTCCGGATGAGCGAATCGAGGGACGACAACGCCAGCGCGCAGCACGGTTGGCTTTGGCGCCTCGTGCGCGCTTTCGTCACCGGTCCGCTGTCGCCTCTGTTGCTGTTCGTCTCGGCCGCCGCGGGACTTGTCGCGATTCTCGGCACGCCGCGCGAAGAAGAACCGCAGATCGTCGTGCCGATGGCCGATGTGCTGGTCTCCTTCCCCGGCGCGAGCGCGGAAGAGGTCGAAAAGCTCGTTGCCGCGCCGCTCGAGAAACTGCTCTGGCAGGTCGACGGCGTCGAGCACGTTTACTCGATCTCGCGCCGCGATGGCGCCGTGGTCACGGTTCGCTTCTTCGTGGGCGAGGATCGCGAACGCGCGCTCGTGCGCATCTCGAGTCGCATCGAGGCGCACCGCGACGAAGTTCCCGCTGGCGTCAGCGGTTGGGTCGTGCGGCCGGTCGAGATCGACGACGTGCCGATCGTGGCGCTGACTCTGTGGTCGAAGAGCGCCGACGAAGGCGCACTGCGCCGCGTCGGGGAAGAACTGCTCGCGCGCCTCGAGAGCGTGAAGAACATTTCGCGCTCGAGCGTGAGCGGAGGTTTGAGCCGCGAAGTGCGCGTCGAACTCGATGCGGAGGCGCTGGCGGCGCGTGGGCTTTCGCCGCTCGAAGTCACGGAACACTTGCGCGGGGCGGACGCGGCGCTGGTCGCGGGGCGATTTTCGCGCGCCGATCGGGACACACTCGTGCTGGCCGGACCCTTCGTCGCCACCAGCCGCGAAGTCGGCGAACTCGTCGTCGGCGCCGAGGGCGACCGGCCCGTGCGGTTGCGCGACGTGGCGCGCATCGTCGACGGACCCGAGGAACCGACAGCGCTGTCGCGAATCACCTTCGGCGCGGGGCGCGCGCGCCCCGACGTGGCCGTGGGGGAGA
>JAYUOR010000441.1:0-3504 GCA_043760765.1 Planctomycetota bacterium
GTTGCGTCCCGTCTCGAACCCGCCGAATCCATGGAGTTCGACGCACGTCGAGTGGCTCGGCGAGCCGCCCGACGCGCGGATCCACGTTTACGAGGAAACGGCCAAGTCGATCCTGAGCGAGAACGACTCGCCGGACATTCCGTTCCAGTGGACGCTCAACCCCTACCGCGGCTGCCAGCACGCCTGCGCGTATTGCTATGCGCGGCCGACGCACCAGTACCTGGGTTACGGCGCGGGCACCGACTTCGACACGCGCATCGTGGTCAAGACCAACGCGGCGGAATTGCTGCGCAAGAAACTTTCGTCGCGCGCCTGGAAGCGCGAACCGATCTCGTTCTCGGGCGTCACGGACTGTTATCAGCCGCTCGAAGCTTCCTATGGAATCACGCGCGCCTGCCTCGAAGTCTGCGTCGAGTTCGCGCAGCCGATCGCGTTGATCACCAAAAGCGCGCTGGTGCGCCGCGACATCGACGTGCTCGCGCGCTTGTCGAAAAAAGCTGCGGTGCGCGTGTTCCTCTCGATTCCCTTCGCGCACGAAGCGACCGGCCGCGCCATGGAGCCCTGGGCCAGCGCACCCGCCACGCGCTTCGCCACGTTGCGCGCGCTGGCCGATGCCGGCCTCGACACTGGAGTCGCCATCGCGCCGCTGATTCCCGGCCTCAACGAATCCGACATCCCTTCGATCCTAGAGAGCGCGCGCGACGCGGGCGTGCGTCACGCCTTCATGATCCTCTTGCGCTTGCCGGCGGAAGTGCAGCCGGTCTTCGAAGAGCGCGTGCGAATCGCTTTCCCCGATCGCGCGCAAAAAATCCTGAACTCCGTGCGCGACATGCGCGGCGGAGTCTTGAACCGCTCGAATTTCGGCGAGCGAATGAGCGGCAGCGGTCCGCGCTGGGAAGCCGTCCATCGTTTGTTCGAGATCCAGTGCACGCACCTGGGTCTGCACGGAGACGGCGAGCGCGAGTCGGCCGATGCGATCCGACAGCTGAATCCGGCAAAGGTCTTGCCCGCATTCCAGGGCCGTCTATTCCCCGAAAGCCCCGATTAGCGGCCCACGATGGACTAGAACCATTGCAATCCACCCGGTGCGGAGCTCCGATCCGCCGCCGACTTGGCCGCCCGACGAAGTCGGAACGGTAGCCAGGAGAGCGGGTTGCTCGGACGCTGCCTCGTCGAATGCTTCGCAGAAGCTCTCGATTCAAGTACCTGCTGGCACCCGTAGACAGGGAAGTTGCCTGCTTCGAAACACGCAGCCCTACCGGTTAATGAAGGACGAACTCGCAAAGCACTGGACTGCCGACCGTGACATCAAGGACTGCAGGAACACCCGACAACTCAGGAAGCCCGTCTGGCCAGACCAGGCGCGAGGCTCCGCGCGCGCTTCCGCGGTCAAGGTCCACCGTGTAGCGCCCCGGAACCAATCCGACTATGTCGTAGGGAGGCTTGGCAAAATGCTGGTGCGTTGCCATGCCGTACATGACGGAACCTGGCTTGATTTCCGTCCCATGAAAAACTCGCGTCTCGGTCACAATCTCGGGCTGCCCGAAAGACAGGTCAAGATCCAGCGGCCCGCCGTATGCTCCAGATGCATCAACGACTTGAAGCGTAATGCCTCCTGTCGCGGGCATGCTCATGCTCAGCGCACCGTGGCGTGCTGACAGCTTGAGATCCAATTCCCCCTGCGCAGGGATGCGAAGCGGGTTGCCCTCGGCGTAGAAATGGCAACCATACTGCCCTTCAGGCAGATGAGCGAATTTTCGAACGCGTTCAGCCCCAGACTCCACGTAGATACTGATTGCAGGCCGCTCTGCTGAGGTGAGTACTAACGTGCCAGCAATAACAGTATCAAGTGTCGCCCCGGACATGGGCACAAATTCGACGAGCAAATCGGCAAATCCTTCTGCGTCCGGGGTCAAGGCGATTGTAACCTCATTTGCACCGTGCATAAGCGAATCAGAGGCAAAATCCACTTCCTCCGGCTGATAGCCCGGAAGTCCGATGAACGCCCTGTTGGGGGCGACTTGCGTCACCTGGTCGGATGTCGAATACAAAACTAGCCGACCTGAACTCGATTCCAGCCCGGCCATCCCAAGAAGCTCCAGGCAGGGGCCAACGGCGATACACGGTTGGGCTTCAGGGCTTTCTGTGGAGGACCGAAACTTGCGGCTGGCCACATGCGGCCCGAATGCCAGAACCGGTTCCCCTTTCAGGTCGCGAACCTTGATCAATGTGGCGAACCCCCAACTCGCAACAAGGCGCACGGGCGACTGCGACGGGCCAGGCACAACCTGACTGTAGTCCCTGGTCAATACTCCTTTCCCAGCAGCGACCATTAAATAGGCTACCCCAGAATGAAGGCCAGCGAAGCTGAATCGACCGGCATCGTCTGTCGCGGTAATTGCCTGCGATGGGTCACCTGCAAAGGCACGCACAACCTCCTTCTTCCCTTGGGAATCGCCAGAAGCAGGCCACGCGAATACCAAAATCTCTGGGCCGAGGGTATTGCCATGTGGGTCCACCACTAGCCCTACGAGTTCGTACCCCGGGTCAAGAACGACCGTAAAGCTCGATCGATCCGCCGGGATCCCCGCGAATCGCGAGGCAAAACCGCTGGCTCGAAGAAACACTCGATCGAACTCCAGAGGCAGACCCTTCAGAGTACAGATGCCCCTGCCATCCGTAATTGCAAGGCCTTCGGCAACGGCACCGACCGCATCGGCCATGAATACGCTCGCACCCGGGATGGCTTGGCCCGCATCGTCCTCGACGGTGACTACGGTCGTCGTTCGCCCACTGACAGGGGTGCTCGCTTGTCGAGTTGCCTTAGGGCCAAAGGCTGAATCGATCAAAGAAGTCTCGGTCTTCGAGGAGCGCGATGGCTCTGGCGTGATCGAGGGCCGCTGCTGCTCGCCGTCCCCCATGAAGCACAGAACACACAAGACCCCCAAGCCGATCGAGAGAGCGGCAAGATACAATCCTCGCACCTTCATTTCATGAACTCACTCGCTCAAGCTTCGCCCGTACTAGATTCGATTGGGATCGGGGCGAATCGCCTTCGCTGGACCACAAATTAGCAAACGCCGATCGCGGGGCCTCACCGCGCACGAGCCAATCAGACTTTCACTTCAATTTCCCGATGCTGAAAGGAACCGAGATTGATCATCACGAACAGTGTGCGTACCAAATTTTGGTGTCGCCGACCGTATAATATATCATTACGCAATTTCCAGAAAAGCCGCAGGTGGAAGGGAGAAAACAGGCTCCACCGGGCGTCGCCCTTCGAGCAACGTCTGGAATGTACACAACATGGCAGCAGGGGTCCGGGCCTTCACCGTTGCAGCGACATGCGTAGCCGGGGACTCCCGCATTGTTGTCCTCATCATATGCCACACAGGCCGCGTTGCATGGATTGACACAGTCGAGCAGCCATGTGTCGTTGACAAGGTCATGCCTCACGACCCCCTCACATTTCTGCCCGCCCTGGGGGCAATGCCATTAGCCTCC
>JAYUOR010000442.1:0-3490 GCA_043760765.1 Planctomycetota bacterium
GCCGACGCAGGCAACCTGCATGGTTTCCGAGGAGGCGCAACGCAGCCAGCGGCGGCGGGGGCCGGCGCAATGGATCTGTTATTCCGTGACAGAGCCTTACGTCGTTCCGCTCGAGCGCGTCTTTGTCGTGACCGGATTGGGTGGAGACTTCGGCACCTCCCCAAGGCTCTTCGTGAACGGTACCGCGGAACTTCAAATCTACGTGACGCAGGGAATCACGATCATGCCTACGCCACTCGGGCTCAAGTTTCCCGCTGGATCGATCGTGACGGTCGCGACTTCGAACGGTGGCAACACTGGTCGCGTGTTGGGATTCACGACAGGGCTGTAGGACCCAGGCACGCAGGTTTTGCTCAACGCGCCTTGCGAGGTGACATTCATCGGGCCGGAGAATGCATGGAAGCTCCGCACCCGGCTCGGCCGGGCAAAGATGGTTGGGTTGGTTGATGCGCGACTCGGCACCGGTTTCCTACGCTCAACTCGGACTTCTCCCGCAGATGCACCGACAGGAGCGCGATGTCTACGACACCGTCAGGAGCTTGCTCGAGGCCGCTGGGCGGAGCATTCCCACGCTGAGCAATGTTCCCAATCGATATCTTCTTCCCCGAGTGATCCGGGACGGCCGGCCGTTGCGAACTGCGCTGCGAGCTGCCGCTGGACCGAAACCCAAGTCACCTCAGGTAGGAGCAGACTACTCACGCGCCGAGACGACTCGATTCACACGGAACTCCTCACCAATTCCAGCAACTGCCAGAGGCCGGCCAAACCACCGGTACCGAGTCAGCGACTTCCCCCCCGCTAGCTCTTCGCCGTGGGCGTGTGCCTTGGGTGCACGCTCACGGCGAAAAGGTAGGGTGGGAAAGTACCTGACTCGATACTCGCGGCAATCAGATCGACGTGATGTACGCCAGCAGCGCTTCGATGTCCGCCTGCACGTTGGTGCTGTGCAGGTCGAGCTGGACCTTCGAAGCGCCTTGCACGAACTGCTCGTGGCCGCGCACGTCGTGGAACTCGTTGAAGAACTTGTTCAGGCCCGGATAGGGCGTCAGACCAGGAAACGCGGGGCTGCCGTAGATCGGACTGAGCGCCTGCGCCTCGGGATCGACCACCATGCGCAGCGAGAAGGCGCTGTGATCGTGGAAGTAAGGCGCCGTCGACCACACGCCAAGCTTGGTCGGGATCGAGAACAGCCGGCCGTCGCGTTTGAAGACGATCTGCGGCGAGAACGGATCCGCCGGGTCAGTCAGGCACGGGTAGCTGTTAGCGTCATCGCGCGTGAAGTCGTCATTCGTGTCCGGATTCATCGGCTGATAGGTCTCGACGTCGATGTAACCGTCGAAATTGCGATCGGGGTCGGGCACTCCGTCGTGGTCCCGGTCGATGTTGTTGGCCGAGTTGATGTTCTGCAGATTCAACGCGACGAAGTTGTCCTTCAGCGTCAGGCAGCTGGGATCGAGCAGGCCCAACAACTCGCCGTGCGTGAGCGCCGGGTCGAGGAAGTCGCGCGTGAAGGCGCGCTGTGCGCCCGAGTTGGGTTCTACCGTCTGGTGGCAGACCGCGCAGCCGGCCTTGCGCAATCTCGGGTTCAGGCCGGTGTCGTTCGTGGCGTGGAAGAGGTCCTTGCCCAGCGCCGCTTGCGCGGAAAGCTGGCCGGTGACGACATCCAGGTTCGGATTGAGCGGCACCGAGATCGTCTCGTGGAAATCGACCAGCGACTGCTGCTCCGCGTCGGTGAAAATGCCCGTGCCGCCGTTTTCGCCGGCGAACATCGGACCGGTTTCACCGGCGTTGATGCGCACGCCCTTCCACAGCACCAGGCCCGTCGCCAGCGTGCCGCCGTACATAGCCATCGTGCTGCGCGGTCCAGCGGGTCGCTGCCAGACGTTGGCGTCCTCGCCACCTTCGAAGTGGCACGAGGCGCACGAATTGTTGAAGTAGCGGGTGGTCTGGGATCGCGAGGCATCTTCGAACAGTTCGTTTCCGTTGCGCACGGAGAGCGAGAAGATGTCGGCGCCCTGGTGGGTGGGAATCTGATCGCGCTCCTTGCTGATCACGCCCGTCTTCCAGTCGACGCGCAGCATCGAGAGCGTGCGCGTAAGTTCATTGATCACGTAGATCAGCGCATCGTCGTTCTGCGTGCTCGGATCGTCGACCACCGCCATGCCCAGCGGCAGGTCGCCCATGGGCGTCGTCGTGTCGAGCGCCGTGCGCTCCACGAAACCGAGGCGCGGCGGGAAGATGGTGCGCAGCTCCATGTCGCTGCCGCTGACGTCGTAGAGGAAAAGGTCCTCCGATCCGCGGTTGAGCATCAGCGCGCGATTGCCCGCCGCATTGAAGGCGACGCGGCCGGGGTGTCCGCCGCGCAGACCCATCTTGTTCAGGCCCATGCCCACCGAACGCATGCGGATGTGCAATCCGTTCGACAGCTGTGAGAGCTGTCCGCCGGTGGAGATCAGCGCCTGAGCCGAGATCACCACGCCTTCGTAGGAGAACTGGTTGGGAATGTTGACGGTGACCGCGCCGTTGACGATCGGATAAACGAAGCGCTGGCGCACGTAGAGCGTGCCCAGCCCGCCCAGCGACGAGTGGTGCTCGCGGCCGAAAATCACGACGCCGCTGGAGCCAGCAGGAATGCCCGCGACGAGCAGGTTCATCTGGCCGCCGATCAACGGCGAGCCCGTTCCGCCCAGTGTGACTCGACCGGCTGAGGAAACTCCGCCCATTCCGAAGGCCGAGTACTCAGCCGGGGTGCGCACCTCGGACAGCTCGTTCTCGAGACGGTTCGAGTTGTCACCGGCAGCCTTGTAGGTGTTCCTGGCCGTGTCGATCATCGTCAGCGCCGGATACACGCGATTGCTGAATGCACCCGAGAAAACCGCGCCGAAATCGAAGTTCACGTCGTGGTTGACGTTGGTCAGCACGTGCGGAATCAGCGCGCGCTTGCCGTCGGGTGAAAGAGCAATGTCCTCGAGGAAACGCGGGAACCCCTGGCTCTTTAGAATCTGCACCGGCGCCGGATTGAAGACTGTGTCGTACGGGTACTCGTTGGTGTCGATCTTCGTAACCAGGGTCACGCCGATCGGAAGGCCGTTGGTGCTGAGCGTGAGCTCGAGCACGGAGATGAACGGCGACTTGTTGTGCGTCACGTACAAGTGCGCGTTGTCGGACTTGATCACGAATCCGCGCGGCTCGCCAAGGTCGGGGATCCCGTCGCGGTTGGAGTCGACGTCGCGGATCGTGTACGGCGCCGGGATGAAGTTCGGGTCGTCCAGGTAGTCGTAGGACGCCGTCGGCTGCAGCGTCTGCGCGTCGAAGAAGTGGATGCTGCCGCTGGCAAAGGCGCTGATCGCGAACCACTTGCCGCTGGGCGAGACTGCGACGCCGTAGGGCTCGACGCCGACCTTGTCCGCGTTGAGCGTTGCGATCACGCTGCGCGAGGCGGCGTCGATCACGCTGACGCTGCCGCGGATTTCACCGCCCGTGAAGGGCG
>JAYUOR010000443.1:0-9130 GCA_043760765.1 Planctomycetota bacterium
CAGCCGCGCCGCCCTGGCCGAAGATTCGTCCGCGGCTCTGGCGCAGCGCATCGACGAGCATCGCGCGCTCCTGCTGCTTGAGATCGGCGCGCGACTGCGGCGCTTGCGCGGATTGGGAAGCTGTGTGCGTCGCGCCGGACCTGCCGTTGGCCCAGGCTGCGGACGGCGGATCGAAACGCAACGGTCCCGAACTCGACAGAATCAGCGCGCGCTCGACCGCGTTCTCGAGTTCGCGCACGTTGCCGGGCCAGTCGTGTTCGCTGAATTGCTTCAGCACGGCCTGCGTCACGCGCGGCGGCGGCCGATTCAGCCCGCGGGCAAGATGGCTGACGAAGTGCTGCACCAGGCGCGGAATGTCCTCGCGCCGCTCGCGCAACGGCGGCACTTCGATCGGAAAAACGCTCAGACGGTAGAAGAGGTCCTGCCGAAAGCGGCCGGCGTCGACCTCCTTCTTCAGGTCGCGATTGGTCGCGGCGATGATGCGCACATCGACCTTGCGCGTGCGCGTGTCCCCCACACGCTCCAATTCGCCTTCCTGCAGGACGCGCAGGAGCTTGGGCTGCATCGCGAGCGGTACCTCGCCGATCTCGTCGAGGAAGAGTGTTCCGCCGTCGGCAAGTCCGAAGCGGCCGATCTTGTCCTTGAGCGCACCTGTGAAAGCACCGCGCACGTGTCCGAAGAACTCACTCTCGAAAAGGCTGTCGGGCACCGCGCTGCAATTGATCTTGATCAGCGGCCGATCCTTGCGCGCGCTGCGCTCGTGGATCGCCCGGGCGACGAGTTCCTTGCCGGTGCCGCTTTCGCCGCTGATCAAGACAGCCGCCGTTGTCGGCGCGACGAGCTGGATCTGCTGCTGTGTCTTGCGCAGCCCCGGACTCTCGCCGACGAGGTCGGTCGTGCCCCACACTGCGCTGACTTCCTCGCGCAGATAGTCGTTCTCCTGCTCGAGCCGCGCGCGCAGGCGCGCAATTTCCTCGAAGGCCCGCGCGTTGGCGATGCTGACCGCGGCGTGGTCCGCGAAGACGCGCAACCATTCGAAGTCAGCCTGGGTCAGCACGAGCCGGTCGAAAATCGCAAGCACGCCCAGGATCTCGCCGCGGAAAGAAAGCGGCTGGCCGGCGAACGTGCGCACGCCCTCGCGCTTCATCCATTCGCGGTCCGCGATCCATTCCTCGTCTCCGTGCAGGTCGGGCAGCAGCAGCGGCTCGCCGGAGGCCGCAACGCGACCGATCTTGCGCACGCCAATGGGGAAGCGCCGGAACCTGCCGCCGGTCTGCGTGTAGTCCGCGCCCTCGTCCACCGAATTGCCGGAGCTTGCGACCAGGTGCAGGCAATTCGTCCGGTCCGGGCACTCGCTCTGGAAGCGACACTGCTTGCAGACGTCTCCCGGACCGATCAGCCACAGCCGGGCCAAGACCACGTTCTTGCACTCGGCGATGCCCGAGGTGATCGCGCCGAGTACTTCCTCGAGCGCGTGGCTTCGAGCCAGACTGACCATCACCTGAGGCAGGTACTCGCCGTTCATGCCGGAATACTACGATTTGTCGTCCAATGCCTCCGATCTTTCGTAATCAACGATAATTCGTAGCCTTGTCATCACCAGGCAAACCCTTGTAAATACAGGAGTTATGGCCGTTTGGCGCTCCGAAAGTGCGGTGGCATAGGAAATACTCAGGGGATTCTGTCGCCGATTCGGCGTCAACGAAACTCAACCCTCCGACATCAGGACACGCACATGAACCGCATCGCCCAACTCGATCCGAAGACCGCCACCGGCAAGACCAAGCAACTCTTCGACGCCGTCCAAACCAAGATGGGCGTCGTGCCCAACATGGTGCGCGTCATGGGGCACGCCCCGGCAGCACTCGAGGGCTACCTCGGCTTCAGCGGCGCGCTGTCGCAAGGCAGCTTCGACGGGAAGCTGCGCGAGCAGATCGCACTGACCGTCGCCGAGACGAACCTGTGCGGCTACTGCCTGAGCGCGCACAGCTTCATCGGCTCGCGCCTGGGCCTGAACGCCGCGGACATTGAAAGCGCCCGCAACGCGTCAGCCGCCATTTCCAAGAACGACTCGGTGCTCAAGCTCGCGCGCAGCATCGTGCTGCAACGCGGCGAAATCGTCGACAGCGACGTGGCCGCCGCCCGCTCAGCGGGTCTTGGCGACAGCGAGATCATGGAAACCGTCGCCAACGTCGCGCTGAACATCTTCACCAATTACGTGAACCACGTCGCCCGCACGGTCGTGGACTTCCCCGCGGTCCTGCCGGGAGCGACGCAACAAGTCGCCGGCGCGCGCTCCTGATCCAAAATCCATTCACCTCACACAAGACACCTCCACGGCATCACACGGCATGAAACTGGCCATCATCATCACATCGGATCCCAAAAGCGGCGAAGAGGCACTGGGACGGACGTTCAACGCGCTTGCACTGGCCCACGAGGGCATGCAGGCGGGCGACGAAGTCGAAGTCGTGTTCAACGGCGCGGGAACGCGCTGGCCCGAGGAACTGACCCGACTCACGCATCCGGCCAACGGCCTCTACAACGCGGTGCGCGAGGCGATCAAGGGCGCGTCCTGCGGCTGTGCGGCCGTGTTCGGCGCGACCGCCGGCGTCGAAGCATGCGGCGTGCCCATGCTGACCGACAAGAAGCTCGCCGGAACGCCGGGGCTTTCCAATTTGCGAACCTACCTGGCGGACGGCTGGAACACGTTGATCTTCTAGTGCGAAACGTGCATCCGGTGCGGCGGCAAGAGTCCGCCGCACCGCTCGCGCGGAGCATTTCACATGGCACACAAATTCATGGACTTGACTTTCACCGACGCGGTGAAGGGCGCGCAGAAGCACTACTTTGGCCGCTCGCAACGCGTGCCTCCCGCGGGTGAGCGCGACCAGCTTGGGCCCGCCGAAATGGAATTCGTGCACGAGCGCGACAGCTTCTACATGGGCAGCGTCAACGCTGCCGGCTGGCCTTACATCCAGCATCGGGGAGGCGCCGCGGGTTTCCTCCGAGTGCTCGATTCGCATACGCTCGGATTCGCGGACTACAAGGGCAATCGACAATTGCTCAGCACGGGTAATCTGTCGGGCAACGACCGCGTGACTTTGTTCCTGATGGACTACCCCAATCGTTCACGGCTCAAGATCCTCGGCCATGCGCGCGTGCTCGACGCACGAGCGCACGGCGCCGAGCTCGAACGCCTCGCGGAAGTCGACGAGCGACCGCTGGTCGAGCGGCTTTTCCTGATCGACGTCGTTGCCTTCGATTGGAACTGCCCCAAGTACATCGCGCCGCGCTACAGCGCGACAGAAGTTCAAGAGCTCGTGCATCCGCTGCATGAGCGCATCGCCGAACTCGAAGCTCGGCTCGAGAAACGCAAGACACCATGAACACTCGACCTCCTCTCCCGCCCTTCACCGAAGAGACCGCGCGGCTCAAGGTTCAAGCAGCCGAGGACGGCTGGAACAGCCTCGATCCGGAACGAGTCGCGCTGGCCTACACCGTCGACACGGAGTGGCGCAATCGATCCGAATTCCTGCGCGGCCGCGAGCAGGTGGTCGAGTTCCTGCGAAAGAAGTGGGCCCGGGAACTCGACTATCGCCTGAAGAAGGAACTCTGGGCCTTCCACGAGAATCGCATCGCCGTGCGCTTCGAGTACGAGTGGCACGACCACGACGGCCGCTGGTTTCGTGCCTACGGCAATGAGAATTGGGAGTTCAACGAAGCCGGCTTGATGCAGCGCCGCTTTGCCAGCATCAACGATGTTGCCATAGAGGAGCAAGACCGGAAATTTCGCTGGGAGCGGGCCACGACGCGCCAGTGACCGGCCCGTGACGCCACCGAAAATCTGCTTTGAGCCCGGTTCAGGTAGGCTGCCCCGCCATGCGGACACTGCTGAGTTCCATCGAAGCCGAGTACCGGCGCTACAAGCTCTTGGCGGAAAGCGCGATCGAGCAGTTGGAGGATAAAGATCTGCGCCGGTCGCTCGCAGAAGGCTCGGGCAATTGCGTGGCGACGATCGTCGGCCACGTCGCGGGCAACCTCGAGTCGCGCTTCACGGATTTCCTGACCAGCGACGGCGAGAAACCATGGCGGAATCGCGACAGCGAATTCGAACTGCGCGCCGAAACACGTGCCGAACTCGTGCAGCGCTGGGAGCGCGGCTGGGCACGGCTGCAGGGCAGCCTCGCGTCGCTCTCGGATGCGGATTTGACCCGCACGGTGACGATCCGTGGAGTGCCGCACGCGGTGCACGAAGCGCTGCACCGTTCGCTTGCGCACACCAGCTATCACGTGGGGCAGATCGTGCTCGTCGCGCGCAGCCTGCGCGGTTCGGGCTGGCGCTTCCTGAGTATCCCCCCCGGCGCATCCGCGGAGTACAACCGCAATCCGGATATGGAAAAGGGACCGCGGCCGGTCGCATGATTGCAGGCGAAGCGCGCACCGCTACAGTCGGCGCATGAGCGAACGCGCGTTGGTGATCGCTGAAGGGGCCTTTCGAACAAGCGATGCGAAGACGGCACATGGCCTCGTGCGTGGGCCGTCGCGCTGGGAGATCACCGGCATTGTGGACTCGACGTGCGCGGGTGGCGATGCGGGCACGCTGCTCGATGGTCGCGCGCGGAACATTCCGGTGTTTGCGTCGTTCGAGGATGCGCTCGCGCAGTCTGGCGCCAAGCCTGGCTGGTGCGTGGTCGGCGTCGCGACCCATGGCGGTCGATTGACGGTCGGTCTGCGTGCGGTCTTGTTGCGTGCGGCCCGCGCCGGGCTTTCGATCGTCAACGGACTGCATGAACCTGCTTGCGAAGACGAAGCGATCGCGCGCGCGGCGCGCGAAAGCGGCGCGCGCATCATTGATCTGCGCAAACCCAAACCGGTGAGCGAACTCGCTTTCTGGCACGGCCATGCATTGAAGTTGCGCGTGCCGCGCGTAGCGGTTCTCGGCACGGATTGCGCGTTGGGCAAACGCACGACGACGCAACTTTTGGTGGCGGAGTGCAAAGCGCGCGGGTGGCGCGCGGAGATGGTCTACACCGGGCAGACGGGCTGGATGCAGGGCACGAAGCACGGCTTCATCCTCGATGCGACACCCAATGACTTCGTCACCGGGGAACTCGAGCGTGCCGTGGTCGCCTGCGCGCGCGAGGAACAGCCCGACGTGATCTTCCTCGAGGGCCAATCGGCGCTGCGCAATCCTTCGGGGCCGTGCGGCGCGGAGTTGCTGCTCTCCGCGGGCGCGCGGCTGGTCGTGCTTCAGCATGCGCCTGGACGAAAGTTCTTCGACGGCGCCGAGGAATTGGGTTGCGAGATTCCGCCCGTGCGCGAAGAGATCGCTCTGCTGCGCTTCTACGGAGCAGAAGTCGCCGGCGTCACGCTCAACACCGAAGGACTGCCAGTCGATGCGTTCGAACGCGAACGCGCAAGGCTCGAAGCCGAACTCGGCCTGCCCGTCGTGCTTGCGCTCCAAAAGGGCGTGGGACGCATCATCGATGCGCTGCGTCTGAAAATCGCGGCGAGTTCGTGCGCGTGAAGCTCGAGGCGATCGAGAGCTGGAAGGAACGCATCTCGCTGTCGCGGCCCTATGAGATCGCGTACGAGCGTGTCGAGAGCATCGAACTGCTCTTCGTTCGCGTTCGCAGCGCAGGTCAGGTCGGCCTAGGTTGTGCCTCGCCGCTGCCGGAGGTCACGGGAGAGTCGTTCGCGGCCTGTGCGTCAGCGTTGGATCCAGAGGCGCTGGCGGAACTGCGCGGCGCGAATCTGGACGACTTCCCCGCGCTGCTCGCGTGGATCGGACGTTCGCATCGCGGCACTCCAGCGGCCCGCGCGGCGCTGGACATGGCGCTGCACGATTTGCGCGCGCGTCACGCCGATCTACCCTTGGTCGAGATGCTCGGACGCGTGCACAAAGAGCTTGCGACATCGATCACGATCGGGATCAAGGAGAGCGTGGCGGAAGTGCTCGCTGAAGCCGAGGAATACTTCGGCCGCGGCTTTCGCCTGATCAAATTGAAGACCGGCCGCGAACTTGCACAGGACCTCGAGCGTGTACGGCGCCTGCGCGAACGTTTCGGTACTTCGATTCGCCTGCGCATCGACGCCAATGTGGGCTGCGAAGCGAGCGAACTCCCGCTGCTGTTCGCCGCCGCGGACGAATTCGATCTAGAACTCGTCGAGCAGCCGCTGCCGCGCAACGAAGACGCGTCACTCGCCGCGTTGACTTCAAAGGCGCGCCGTAAGCTCGCGCTCGACGAAAGCCTGCTCGACGAAGGCGATGCACTTCGCCTTTCAACACCCACGCCCGTGTGCGGCATCTTCAACGTCAAGCTGATGAAGTGCGGCGGCATCGCGCCGGCGATGGAAATCGGCCGCATCGCGCAGCGCGCTGGCATCGATCTGATGTGGGGTTGCTCTGACGAGAGCCGCATCGGCATCGCCGCCGCGCTGCATGCGGCGTTCGCCTGCCCCGCGACTCGTTTCCTCGACCTCGACGGCCATCTCGACCTGGCGCGCGACCCGGCGCGCGGCGGATTCACGATCCAGGACGGGGTCATGCGCCTGACCGATGAACCCGGGCTTGGAGTAGAACTGGAGCCACCGACATGAAACACGCCATCGATCGCAGATCGTTCCTCGCACTCGCCGCGGCGAGTGCTGCGGCCTGCACTGCGCCGCTCAAAGCCACGACCGAACGGCGCTTCGCCTTCGACTGCGTGATCAAGGGTGGCCGCGTGTTCGACGGTACTGGCGGAGTCGAGTGGAGTTCCGACATCGCCTTGGTCGGCGACACGATTGCGGCCTTCGGCGAGATCGACGTCGAACAAGCGCGCCGTGTGATCGACGCGCGCGGCCTGTGCGTCGCACCGGGATTCATCGACATCCACACGCACTCCGACGGCGACGTGCTCGCTTATCCCGACGACGAGAGCCGCGTCTATCAGGGCGTGACCACAGAAGTCACCGGCAACTGCGGATCGTCGGCAGCACCGCTGTGTGGCGACGAGATCGAAGCCAACGTCAAGGAATTGCGCGAGAAAGGCATCGATGCACGCTGGAGCGACGTCAGCTCCTATTTCAAAACTCTCGAGTCGACGCGCATCGCCACAAACCAGGCCCTGCTGCTCGGACAGGGCACGTTGCGCCAGAGCGTCGCGCACATGGAGAACCGGCCGCTCACGCCGAGCGAACTCGCGCAGGTTCTGCGCCTGCTCGAGGAAGGACTCGATCAGGGCGCGATTGGTTTCTCCACGGGCCTGGAGTACACGCCCGGCCGCTTCACGCCGACCGACGAGTTGATCGCCATGGCGCGCGTGCTCGCGCGGCGCGGGAAGCTCTACGCCTCGCACATGCGCAGTGAAGAGGCGCAATTCCTCGAGGCGATCGACGAAACGCTGCGTATCGGCCGCGAGAGCGGAACGCGCGTGCAGGTCAGCCACCTGAAAGCCTGCGGCAAGCCCAACTGGCACAAGCAGGATGCCGCGATCGCAGCGCTCGAACGCGCGCGGGCGCACGGAATCGAAGTGCTCGCCGATGCCTATCCCTACACGGCGTATTCGACCGGGCTCACGGTCTTCCTGTCCGACGAGGCGCGCGAGGGCGGCGACGAGGCATTGATCGCGCGACTCAAGGATCCCGCGCAGCGTGCGAAGATCCGCGCCTTCCTCGAGCCGCGCGTCGCCAGCGATCCTGGCGGCTTCGAGTTGATCGTGATCGCCTCGGTCGGCGCCGGAAAAAATCGCGATGCGATCGGCGTCGACCTCGCAACGATCGCGAAGCAGCGCAAAGTCGAGCCCGCCGAGGCGCTGCTGCAGTTGCTCGAGGAAGAGAATGCCAGCGTCGGTTTCATCGGCCACGGCATGAGCGAGGAAAACGTCGTCAAGGTGCTGACCCATCCGCTGGTCATGATCGGCTCCGACGGCCGCGCCATGGCGCCGCGTGGCAAGGCGCTCGAAACCAAGCCCCATCCGCGCAGCTACGGCACCTTCGCGCGCGTGCTGGCGAAGTACGTGCGCCTGGAACAGCGCCTCGATCTTGCCACGGCGATCAAGAAGATGACTTCGATGCCCGCGTCGCAACTGGGCCTCGAGGATCGCGGGCGCATCGGCCGCAACATGAAGGCCGACCTAGTGATCTTCGATCCCACGAAGGTGCAGGACAACGCGACCTTCGACGATCCGCAGCGCACTTCCACGGGCTTCTCACACGTGCTCATCAATGGTGTCGCCGTGTTGAAGGACGGAGTGGGCACTGGCGCGCGCCCCGGCCGCGCGCTGCGCTGATTCATGGCCAATTCAATTCGAGCCGGCCAGACTCGAAGTGCACGATTCTTGGTCCCGAGCCATAACCCGGCCCGCGGTCTGCGTCGCGCAGTAGCAGGGTCGCACCCGCTGGAATTCCACGTGCGATCCACAGTCCTGCACCGATCGGGTCGAGCGGCCATCGGTCGAGCCACGAATCACAACCGGGAATCTTTCCGGTGGAAAGTTCCACCACGGTGACCTCCGGCACTCCCCACGTTCCACGCTCGCCACCGCCGACGTGCAGGAGCATCTCGCCTGGAGGCAAACTGAGCGAGACCCGCGCCTGCCCGGTGTGGAGAATGATCGGCAACTGAACGTGTCTCGACTCGAGCTCTTCTTGAAGGCTCAGTTCGACGTATCCCTTGCACGGCGGAGCGCGAAGCAGGAACGTGCTTACGCCAGTTCGACGAGCAGACAGCTGGAGTCCTGAAGCGGCTCCAGCGTCGTCGAGCGCGTAGAAGGCCAAACCGTCCATTCGCGCCAGCAGGTCATCTGGCAAGTCCAATGACACGGCAATCTCGGGCCAGGCAAGATCGAACTCGAGTTCGACTTGTTCGCCCCAGGCGACATCAACTCGCCTGGCTAGACTTTGCTCTCCGACCTGGACCCGGACCAGGTAGCTGCCTGGAAAGAACGTTCCCAGTTCTATGCGCCCCTGGCTGTCGGACGCTGGTATCGCGGAAGGCGGATTGAGCTCGAAGAAAGGTTGCAGTTCTCCATCAGTCGCGAAGGCGTACTGCGCTCGTGCGCCGACCACAGGAAGCAAACCGTTTCGAATCCGGCAACTGATCGAACTCGCCTTCGAGGCCGTGAGTTCCAGCCGCTCGATCCTG
>JAYUOR010000444.1:0-3484 GCA_043760765.1 Planctomycetota bacterium
CCCACCGGCGGCGTGCCGTTGGTGACGTTCGTTGCGCCGCGCAGTGCGACGAGGACCTGCGTTCCCGCCGGTTGCAGCGCAGCCTGCGGCTCGACAAGGGGCGTCTGGTATTGCGCCGTGAATTGCAGCGTGTCCAGCCAGATCGTGTGGATGCGGTTGACGCGCACGACGAAGTCCGCTTGACCGAGGTAGAAGACCGGATCGATCTCAGGTCCGAAGCCCGTCGGGTTTCCATTGACGATGCCTCCCCTCGCGTTGGGCTCGTTGTCCGGATCGATCTTCAAGAGCGAACCGTTGGCGAGCACACCGCCCGTCGAATACGCGCGAAAGGCCGGCCGAGCCGAACTGTTCAGCGCGAGATTGACCTTGAATCCGTTGAGGCCGAAGGCCTGGGCGTCCGGGTAGCAGCGGAACTCCATCAGCAAGGGCAGGCCGAGCGTCGGCACCGTGCCGGTTGTGTAGAGCCTGACCACGGGGGCGCCGACGAAGATGTTGATGCCCGTCTCAACGCCATTTCCGTTCGGTCCTCCCAACGCCAGCAGTCCCGTGTCGCGGAAGGTGTAGCGCGTCTTCAGTTCCGTTGGCAGATTGCGATTCAACGGGTAGGGCATCATCAAAGTGCCCGTGCTGGAGACGAATGCGTCGACGGGCTGAATGTCGTAACCGCGGTTCTTGGGGTGCACGACCTTGAGAGGATCGTTGACCGGATCGAGTTGGTTGGCGTCGAAGTTCTTTACCAGCCCGGAGCCGGGGAAGATCGGGAGCAGGGTCAGCGGGCTGACGATCTCGTCCGGCAGGAACTTCGAGTGGGAGAACGACATTTGGAACTTCGAGTAGGTGTCGACCTGCACGCCGGCAAACGGCGCCCACGCCAAGCCTTCGACATCGAGGTTCAGCGTCGAATCGTCGACCAGTCCAAGGCCGAGGTCGTGGTAGCGGTAGACGCTCATCATCTTGCTGCCCAGATTCGAGAGCGGCGTTTGGATCGGCGCAGTGAAGGGCGTCATCAGCCCGACCACGGGCTGCGAGGCATCCGCGACAGCCGAGAAGCGCGTCACGGGGCGAGGCCGGATGGTCCCCTTGCTCAGGTCGTAGAGGAACTGCCCGCGCAGTTCCGGCGCGCCGTTCCCATCTTCGTCAGCGCTGTTGAACTTGAAGGCAAACCCGCGCGAGCCTACTGCCGCGGCCGCTGGATCCAGGCGGAAATTGAAGGCCGCAAGCGCATCCTTCAGCGCCTTGCCCGACAGATCGGTAACACCATTGGGGCCACCGGCCAGAGTCAGCAGGTAATCCTCACCCGCCGGAAACTGCAGGGGGTTGTGCTCGAAAGGCACTTGAGGAGTGAACGTGAATTGTTTCAGGTCGATCGAAGGTGTGACGCTGCCGACGATCGTGTTCCCAAGCTTGATGGCCGGAACGACGTTCGAGACGCGCGTCACGCCGAAAGTCTCGAAGGCGCTGACGGACTTGGGATCCATCGGCTTGCTGAAGCGCACGGTGATCGTCGAATTCGGCGAGACGCCCTGGCCGGGCTGCGACGTCGGCGTCGGAGAGATGCGCACGAAACACGCCGGGGGGACGCCGAGTGTCGGATCGAGCTTCATCAGGTACAGAGCCGGGCCGTGCACAAAGGTCGTGCCATCACCGGACTCAAGTCGAACGCGCACGTCCTGCACGACTCCACCCAACGGCGCACCGCCGGCCTGGGTGACTACTGCAATTGCAGCGTTGCCGACACGGATGACATCGCCCACTTTAGGCTGCGGCGCGCAGCTCGGCACATCGAAGCGGGCGGTGACTTGGTACTGATTGCCTCCGATCGAGGTCACCAACCAGATGTCGATCCCTTGCACACCGACCACCCTGGGCACGCTCGAGTCGGCGAGGAATCCGTGGTTGGGATCCTGCAGATCGGCGCTCGACGTGCGCAGCGCTCGGACGACATCCAGCGTGACCGACTGCGGATCGTTCGGCGCGTTCGACGGGAAATTCATGCTGGAACCCGACAGATTCGCGAGGACCGAAAGCTGCCCGCTCGCCGCGGAGGCAAGCGTCGGAATGCGCACGATCAGGTTCGATTGGTTGATGACGTGCGCTTCGGGAAGTCCCAGGACATTCACCGGCAGCGGCGGGTTCGACTGCTGCGCCTCGAGCTCCGAGACCGTCATGTCGACGATCACGCGCGTGGTGTGGAATTCGGCGCTGCCGTTGCCATCGGCGTCGAAGAGATCGCCGTGCGACGGGTCGGCGATGACCCGCGCTTCGAAGGGCACAGCCGGAGGGTAGCCCGTGAGCACGGCCACGTTTTTCGCGGTGATCACGCTCGAGTCGAGCAGATCGTCGAAGTTCAGCACCAGCGTCGCGTTGCGCGGAAGCGCAGTGAGGGTCGCCGTCGGCAGCAACACCACGCCGTTCTTGATGACCGGCTGAAGGTGGCGCTCGAGTTGGCCGAACGCGCTTTCGTACTCCGCGGTTCCGGCCGCGTGCAGGATCGTCAGCGTCTCGATCTCCGTGATCTCGTTGCGATCGAGCCGGAAGTCGACCAAGTCCGAGGCGATGTTGTCGCCGATCACCAGGTCCTTGAACTGCAACGTGTCATTGACGTCGTACACATCGACGAGCTGGCCCCAGGAGGCGCTTAGCAGTTGGATCCTGTCTGCTTGCCCGTGGTGGTTGGCGTCGACCACGAAGTGGTTCCCGGTGGCCGGGTCGATCAGCACGGTGCCGGCCGCGGTGTTCGAATTCGGCGCGGGAGACTTGTTGTTGCATGCGCCCAGGAGCATGGCGCCGACGCCGAGCAAGGCCGACAGCGCGTTGCGCGCGGAATGGCCGCACGACGCCATCGGCGAGGTGCGCGGCAAGCTGGTGACGGGAAGTGCGAGCGGAGCGAGGGTCGAGTTCATGGTGGTCAACTCATTCACGGGAAAGTGGCGGTACGCGATCGCAGTCGAAGGGCGGTCTCAGTCGAGTCGGTGCGTTGGCTAGCAAGGCATGCCGGACAAGTTTCGGCGGCTGAAGCTCGGAATCGTGGTCGGCGCCCCAAGCGCAGGTGGGCAAACGCTGCGGCCTCGGAGCTGGCCAAGCGGTCGGGCTCGCCGTTGCAAGATTCGCTCCGCGGCGCACAAAGCCCGCTGATACGGGCGGCGGTCGTCTGCAAGTGTCCGAATCGATCGAAAGCGCACACCGGACATGTGCAATACGGCACGCAGGTGAGCTGCACGCCCGCTTCCGAAATTTCGCAGAAGGGGCTGGCCGTTTCACCCGATCGACCGCGCGGGCTCAGTCTCAGTCTGCTTGACGATCCGCTTGTGGCGAAAGCCGTTCGAGGCTGCGGATCAGATCCGGAAGATCGGTGGAAACGATCCGCCAGAGCTGATCCAAGTCGACATCGAAGTAGCCGTGGATCAATCGGTCTCGTGTCCCTGCGATCGCTCGCCAGGGAATTTCTGGACTTCGCGCGCGGGTTTCCTCAGAGACGTTCTTC
>JAYUOR010000445.1:0-3483 GCA_043760765.1 Planctomycetota bacterium
GCCTCCTCGGAAACCATGCAGGTTGCCTGCGTCGGCGCGCCTTGCCAGCGACGACGGTTGCTCGCCGAAATGGACCTGTTATTCCGTGACAGAGCCTAATCTGCGCGAAGGCGATTCGCGCGAATGGTGGCCGAACGGAAAACTCAAGAGCGAACTGCACTGGTCGCGCGGTCTGCTCTCCACAGCAGCGATCGAATCCAGCGCGAAAGGAGCGAAAGAGGGCGGGGACGTCGCTAGTTCCACGCCAGGTCCGTGTCGTACCTGGCATCAAAGCGGCGCGCTCGAAAGCGAAGCCTGCTACTCACGCGGTGAATTCGACGGCTTGGCCGTGCGCTACTACGACGGTGCGGGGATGGAGTTCCGAGCGAACTACGCGTCAGGCAAGCGGCAAGGCGAATTCGCGAGCTGGTATCCCGACGGCAAGCCGGCGAAGCAGGGTCTGTACCTCGACAATCACGAGCAGGGAGCGTGGAAGTTCTGGTCGCCAGACGGCGAGCTCGACCTGGTGCGCAGCGGCAACTATGCGAACGGCGTGCGCGTCGGCGACTGAAGTACCGAACCATGGACCCAACCACGCTAGCTTCTCGCCGGGCAAGCGTGCCCGGCCGCGCGTACACCGCGAGAAGCTAGCGTGGTTGGGTAAATAGCTCGGTCGCCGACTGCAATTGCCGGCCGATGCGCGCAGCGGCTACCGTGCCGGCATACAGACCCGACCTATCCCCGTGCTGGTTCGATTCCAGTCGAGGGCACCACTCTCCCCCGCCGCGCTCATTTTTCGAGCGGGACCAGGGCGCGCAAGCTGAGCGTGATTGCCTTCGGATCGAGCGATAGCACCGCCAGAACGCACTTCACGGCTTCGGAGTAGATGATCTCGCGTTCGATCCCAGCCATGGCGGCGGGAATCTGCTCCGCGCGCAAGCGCTTGTCGAGTGCGTCGATTTCCGGATCGACGTAGAGGTCAAGTTCCTTCTGCGTCGCCGCATCGAGTTCGCCACGACGTTTGCCGGGAAACTGCTCCTTGATGAAACGCTCTTCGAGGCGCGCGCGCTCGATCTTCCAGTCGATGTGGCTGAGCACCTGATCCTCGGCGGCCTTCCTCGCGAACTGGCGGCGGATGATCGCCAATGAACTCGGATTGACCCAAGTGACCAAATTGCCGGAACCGGGGCTGGAATTGAGCAGCGCCGTGAACTCCGGCACATCGCTGAGCCGCGAATTGTCCGGCGCACCTTGGTGGTAGGTCTTGATCATGTCGTCGAGCATCTTGAACGAGTTCGAGACCCAGTACATGTCGCCGACGATGACCGTCGCGACGTGGCCGGTGCCCGGTACGAACTTGTTCCAGAACTCCCAGATCTCGAAGCCGCCGGCGACGACGTTGCGAAACACGCCGGATTCGCCTGGTTTCAGGCCCTCGATGCCGAAGCGGCCTTGATTGCGGTTGACGAGTTGGTGCAGTTGATCGATGCGCACGCGGCCCTTGACCGGGTCCATGGTCCAGACGGCCAGGCACCAGGCCGCGATCGGACGGCCGTCGTTGGGCGGGTCGCGCGACACGTCGTATTTGTAGTCGTTGGGCCGCACGACGAGCGCCATGCGGCTCTTGAACAGCGTGTTCATTTCGCCGATGAACGAGAGCGCGTCGGGGTACTCGCCGGTGGAGCGCAGCAGATCCTCGAGGTTCGTGCGCAGCGCGGGTTCGGCCGAAGCGAACATCTCGGTCAGGAGTTCGCCGAGTCCCGATTGGATCAGCGTGAAAATACTCGCGTCCGCCTGCGCGAGGTGCGAGTAGTCCTGCAGGACCGCGCTGCGTTCGAAGCCGCGACCGGCGTAGAGCTTTTTCTGCGCCGGCGTGATCAGCTCGCCGGAAAGTTCGGCACGCAGATCGGCCTGCATGCCGCCGCGGAATCCGACGATGCCGGCCAGCGACTTGACCGAGCCGAGCTGAAACAGCTTTCCGACGAAGGCCGGCAGGAAATCCTGGCTGTCGGGATCGGGGAAGCGGCCGGAGAGCTTCAGGTTCTCCGACAAGCGTCGCCAGTCGATGTACAACTCGAAGTCGTCGCGATCGGGTGAACGCGGCGCTTGCTGAATGTTGTCGGCGTAGGTCGCGCCCAGGCCGAAGGAGTCCTGCCCGCCTGCGTCGTCGAGCGCGTGGACCTTGGTGATCAGATCGAGCGAGGTCCCGATCGCGACCACGTCGTGCAGGCGCGTCACGTACAGGGGCCGCGGGAAATTGGGCAGCGTCAGTTTGACGATCTTGTCCGCGACTTCGGCCTTGATGCCCTGCTGCTCGAGTTTGATCAGTCCCGGATAACGCAGCAGGCTCACCGCGAGTTTGCCCTTCCACGAGACGCGCCCGAGCACGGCCCAGTCGGCGTCCTGCAGAGTGCCCGGCTTGAAGAAGCCGGTGAGCGTGACGTGCCGCCCTCCGAAAACGTCGAGCGGATCGATGCCGCGAATCGCCTTGGGGATCTGCTCCAATTCCGCGTAGATCTTCGAGAGCGCGTACTGGCGATCGATCTCGGGCAGGCCGAATTTGGCGAACGCGGCCCAGGCCTGCGTCGCTTCGATGCGGTTCCATTCGGCCAGCCTCGGCCAGGGCGCAATGTCGTCGCGCAGGTCCGCCTTGGCGACGTAAAAATCGACCTGGCGCGGTACAAGTGTCGACAGGTCGGCGTCGAAGTCGGATTCGGTCGGGCTGAAAAAGAAGGTCGAGAACGCGAAGTAGCCCGCGAACAGGACCACCAGCAGGACGACCAGCAGGATGCGAAACAGGCGACTCTTCAGACTCATGGGCAGGCACGTTGCCAGTCGCCTGTGGACGACGCAACCGGATCTTGATTCCAGGGTCCTCCCAAAAGGCCCAAAAAACCGCATTGGAGCCGACGCGACGCTTGACCCTTTGCGCCGGAAGCTCGACCCTAGACCTTTTGGTTCGGAGCCTGTCTGACTCTGGCGGCCGCCCGCCGAATCTGCCCGCGGCGCCAAACCCGTCGATACGACCCCAGTCCCGACCCCGCATGCAGCCCTCCAGCCGCGTTTCCGGCATCCCGCTTTCGCTGACGCTCGCGCTCGATGCGCGCGCGAAGGCCCTGGCCCTCGCCGGGCGCGACATCGTGAACATGTCCGTGGGCGAACCGGACTTCGACGCCCCCGCCGTGGTCCAGGATGCCGCCTGCAAGGCCGTGCGCGGAGGCAAGGTGCGCTACACGCCGGCGGCCGGGACCTTGTCGCTGCGCAAAGTGCTCGCTCAGCACGTCAGCCAGACGCGCGGCGTGCCGTTCACGCCCGACGAGATCACGGTCTGCCACAGCTGCAAACACGCGCTCTCGGGTGCGATGCTCGCGCTGTGCGAGCCCGGCGACGAGATCCTGATGCTGTTGCCGGCCTGGGTCTCGTACATCGAGATCACGCGCATCGCCGGTTCGGTGCCAATCGACGTGCCCTCGCGCGCCGATTGCGGACCAGATTTCGCGGCGA
>JAYUOR010000446.1:0-9123 GCA_043760765.1 Planctomycetota bacterium
GCGCATCGCGCGTTCTACGATCCGCTCACCAATCTGCCCAACCGCGCGCTGTTCGTCGATCGATTGCGCCAGGCCCTGCGGCGCGCGAGCCGGCGCAAGGACTATCTGTTCGCGGTCCTTTTCCTCGACGTCGACCGCTTCAAGATGGTCAACGACTCGCTCGGCCACATGGCCGGCGACCGCTTGCTGGTCATGATCGCGCGGCGCCTGGAGTTGTCGCTGCGGCCCGGTGACACGGTCGCGCGCCTGGGCGGCGACGAATTCACGGTGCTGCTCGACGACATCCGCGATGTCTCGGACGCGACGCGCGTCGCCGACCGCATCCAAAAGGAACTGGAGATGCCGTTCAACGTCGGCGGCCAGGAACTCTTCACCAGTGCCAGCATCGGCATCGCGCTCTCGGCCACGGGCTACGAGAAGCCCGAGGACATTTTGCGCGACGCCGACACGGCCATGTACAAGGCCAAGTCCCAGGGCAAGGCGCGTCACGCCATGTTCGACACGGGCATGCACGAGCGCGCGGTGATCCTGCTGCGCATGGAGGCCGATCTGCGCCGCGCGATCGAGCGCAGCGAGCTGCGCGTGCACTACCAGCCGATCGTTTCGCTGGCCACGGGCAGGATCAGTGGAGTCGAGGCGCTCGCGCGCTGGCAACATCCGGTGCGCGGCCTGGTCTCGCCGGCGGAGTTCATTCCGATGGCCGAAGAGACCGGCCTGATCCTGCCGATCGGCCGCTGGGTCCTGAACGAAGCCTGCCGGCAGATGGTCATCTGGCGTGATCGATTCGGCCTCGAGCATCCGCTCGAAGTCGCGGTCAATCTTTCCGGCCGACAGCTCGCCCTGCCCGACATCGTGGCGCAGATCGGCGAGGTGCTGCGCGAATGCGGCCTCGAACCCAGCCACCTGCGCCTGGAAATCACCGAGAGCGTGGTCATGGAACGGCCCGAAATGGTCAGTTCCATGCTGCAGGAATTGCGGCGCGTGGGCGTGAAACTCTCGATCGACGACTTCGGCACGGGCTATTCGTCGCTCGCCTATCTGCAGCGTTTTCCGGCCGACACGCTCAAGATCGACCGCTCGTTCGTTTCGCCCATGGGCAGCCGCGGCGAGAACTCCGAGATCGCGCGCACGATCGTCACGATCGGCCACAACCTTGGCATGCGCGTCGTGGCCGAGGGCGTCGAGACCGCCGAGCAGCTCGCGCACCTGCGCGGACTCTCCTGCGAGGGCGCGCAGGGCTACTTCATCTCGAAACCGCTGACCAGCGAAGACGCCGGCCAGCTGATCGGCGCGCGCAACTCCTGGTGAGCCCAAAAGGCCTCGGGAACTCCTGGGGACTTGGGGCTATCCTTGTGCGCCATGAATCCCCCGTCGCGCATCTGCATCCACTACCACCGCGATTTCGACGGCATGGTCGCTGGCGCGATCCTGGCGACGGTGCTGCGCGAACTGCGCGGCGAAGATCCGAGTTGGAAGAGCATCAACTACGACCAGCGCACCGATTGGCCCAGCTTCGAGGCGGGCAAGCGCTTCGCCGTGGTCGACTTCCACTTCCACCCGCGCGCCGAGTACTGGTTCGATCACCATCCGACGACGTTTCTCTCGCCGGAGCTGCGCGCGCAGTATCAGCAGAGCGAGCGCTGGCTGTGGGATGAGACCTCGCCCTCCTGCCCGCCCATGGTGCTGGCCCATGCCAAGCAGCACTGGGGCTACAAGGTGCCTGCGCGCTTCGAGGAGATGGCGCGCTGGTCGAACAAGATCGACGCCGCCAAATACGACAATGTCGAAGAGGCAGTCTTCGGCGACAAACCGGCGCTGCGCATCGCGCGCTCCCTGACCGCTGCGCCGAACAACGACTGGATCGACGAAATCGTCGGAGCGTTGACCGAATCGGACCTGGAAAGCGTCGCCGCGCGGCCGGACCTCGAGAAGGTCTACCAACGCGCCGCGCGCAATCGCGATCGCGCCCTGGAACAGTTCCCGCCCACGGTGGTTTCGAAGGCCGGTAAGGTGCTGCACTACGACGCTTCGAGCCATCAGATCCGACGCGAGCGTTTCGCGCCCTTTTACCACCATCCCGATGTGAGCTACTCGGTCGGCGTGATCCCGACGCGCGCTGGTTTCCACGTCTCGGCCGGCGAGAATCCCTGGAAATCCGCGCCTGCGGACGTGCACATCGGCCAGATCATGGAGACCTACGGTGGCGGCGGACACAAGGCGGTCGGCGGCGCCAATCCCGCGAACCTCGCTGCCGCGCGCAAGGTCGCCGGCGAGATCGCCGAGCTGCTGCGCAAGGCCCTCGCGGCCGGATCGGCGACGTGAACGCGGCGGACGGAGCCTTGATCCCGCTGCTCTCGCTCTCCAAGCCGGAGTTCACCGCGCTGGTCGTGCGCCTGGGCGGTCGCGAGTTCCACGCCAAGATCGTGCGCGGCGCGATCCTGGAAAAGGGCCTGCTCGATTTCGAAGCGATGACTTCGCTGCCGAAGTTGTTGCGCGAGGGCCTGGTGCGCGAAGTCACTGTGCTCTCCGGCCGCGAGATCGACCGCGTGGTCTCGCGCGATCGCACCACGAAGCTCCTGTTGTCGTTCGCGCGCGACTCCGAGCGCGACGCCACGGTCGAGACCGTGCACATCCCGCCCCACGATCCGACGCGCGGCGCGGGCGCGACGTTGTGCGTCTCGACACAGGTCGGTTGTCCGGTCGGCTGTCCGTTCTGCGCCTCTGGCCGCGCGGGCCTCGTGCGCAACCTCGAAGCCCACGAAATCGTCGAGCAATACATCCGCGGCCGCGCGCTCGGCGAACTTTCGCGCAGTGTGGTCATGGGCATCGGCGAGCCGTTGCTCAACTATGCGAACTTGAACTTGGCCCTCGACGTCGTGCACGACGAAATGGGCATGGGAGCGCGCAAGGTCACGGTCTCGACGGTCGGTTTCCCCGATCGATTGCGGCGTATCGCGCCGACCAAGCCGCGTTTCCAGCTGGCGATCTCGCTGCACACGGCCGACGACGCGCAACGCGGCGAACTGGTGCCGGCGATGAAGGACGTGCCGATCGAAGAGATTCTTTCGGCCGGCGACAATTGGTTCGAAGTCACGGGGCGCGAAGTCACTTACGAATACGTGCTGCTCTCGGGCACGAACGATTCGCAAGGCCACGCCGAGCGCCTGGCCGAGCGCCTCGCACGCCGTCGCTGCACCGTGAATTTGATTCCGTTCAACCCCGTGCGCGGCGCGCCCTATTCGCGCCCGATCATGACCGCCGTCGAACTGTTCCAGGCGGCCCTGGCCGAGCGCCGCGTGATCTCCACCGTGCGCTGGTCCCGCGGCGTCGAAAGCGACGCCGCCTGCGGGCAACTGCGGATCAAAAAACTCGCCTGAAGTGCTGAGTCAAGTGCCTGCAGGAGGGCGCATCATCAGCGCCCGCCGGACTACACGTCATGAAAGCAACGAATACGAGAAGCGCAAGGAAGCCTGAGCGGAAGCGCCGCCTTGAACGGGGTTTGGCCCATGACTACGAGTTTGACTACACGGAGTCGAAAGCAAACCGGTTCACAAGCCGCGTCGAACGGGACGTGGTGGTGGTTGTCCTCGATTACGATGTGGCAAAAGTGTTCGCTGACTCGAAGCGGGTCAATGCGCTCCTGCGCGGTACGATCGCGGCCGTGAAGAAGCGAGGTAGGCGCCAGGCAAGCTGAGCGTGCGCTTCGCCGAGCGCCGCTACGCGCCAACACAGCCCGCCATGGCGGTGGCAACAAGGAAGACGGTCTGACATGCAGAGGAAGCGCTTCGAGCGCTCCCGTGGCCCTCCAATGCGTACCCCGCGCCCGACGCGCTGGTCGCGAGCTCCCCAATGCCGGTCGCAAGTGGCCCTGGCAGTGGGTCTTTCCGGCGACGCGACACTACGTCGAGCGTGAGACGGGCCAGAAGCGCCACCACCATCTGCACGAAGCCGTGGTGCAGCATGCCGAACGTCGCGCGGTCCTTGCCTCCGGCATCCCGAAGCATGCGACCTGCCACACGTTCCGCCCTTCGTTCGCGATGCATCTGCTGGAATCCGGCAGCGACATCCGCACGGTTCAGGAGCTGCTTGGCCACAAGGACGTCGCCACGAAGAGGATCTACACTCACGTTCAGAACCGCGGCCCCGCCGGCGTCCAGTCTCCGACCGACCGGCTGCTTTGAGGTTGACGATGCGCAGCCATGCATTTTTCGATCCCGCCTGCCGACATGTCTGCGAAGGGGTCACGGCGCCAACACGCGAAGGACTACGGCGATTGGGCAGATTCAAGGTCACCGACGCGCAGCGAGGCTGAGGAGGATCTGTGGGATGCGTCTTCGAGTGGGATCCCCGGAAGGCAGATGTGAACGCCCGCAAGCACGGAGTAGCTTTCGACGAAGCAACCACGTGTTCGGGGACCCACAGGGAATGCTCCTGGCGGATCCCGATCTCTCCGTGCCCGAAACCCGGTATATTCTCCTCGGACTGCCGACGCGGCACAGGCTTCTCGTTGTCGCATTCGCCGAGCGGCCCCCCAGGACCCGCCTCATCTCCGCGAGACGGGCAACCCGACACGAGCGGATGCTGTATGAAGAAGAAGACTAGCCGCCGCCGTCGCCTTAGCGATCCGGACACCTTGCGGGCCCGGTACGACTTCTTAGTGCGCGATTCGCGGCGCGACCGTCGCGAGGTACAGGCAAGGCACGAACGTCGTGGTCATCCATCCCGACGTGCTGGACGTCTTCCCCGATTCGGTTTCTGTCAACGATGCCCTGCGAGCGCTCGCGATCATGATCCGTCAGGGGCGGCGGCCGCGTGCGAGGAAGCGAAGTGCCTGACACGCCGGCGAATCGGGCGATGCTACGCACCTCCACGGAGCGCCTTGGCGTTAGGCAGACCCGTCGAATCCCGAGCATTCCCGGGGCGCGTCGTGCCGCATCTCCCCGACTCGCAGCACTTTGCGTAACTCGCGCGATCCCTCCCAAACCACTATAGGCAGACCGACCCGCCGCGTTCGCGGTATTTATGCCGGTCTGTCCAATACAGGTTAGGCACATGATCGGTGAAATGTCCTGATGAACTTCGTCAGCTTCAACGTTTTGCTCCTGGCGGCGGGTTTTGCGGCCGTCATGGTGTTCTCCATCGGATACGTTGCATGCATCGCCCCGGTCGCGCTTTTCAGGAAGTCCAAGGAGCCACCTAAGGCCGCGGTCTATCCGATCTTCGCAGTTGCCGCGGGCTTCCAAGTCTACTTCTGGGGGTTCTGGGCTGCCTTTTGCGTTGCCATCACCACGCGCTTCACCCACAAGCCTGAAGTCACCTGGGACTGGCTCTATTGGGTGGCCGGTTTCAGCTGGTTCACGTCTCCGATCGGGTGGCTTGCCCACAAGGCGCAGGTGACAAGCGAGTCGGAAGCTGAGGCACGCAGCACTGCACGTGGCACCACGCTCTACTCGCTGGTGGCCATTGTGGCTTTCCTGCTCTTTTCCTTCGCACCTTCGCTGATGAGCGCAGTCTATGGCTGGGCCCTCACTCCAGTCGGTTTATCGATCGGCTATCCCAACAGGTCAGAGAATCCGGCGCCGACGGCTACGCCGTTGCTCCTAACCAACGAGCAACGCGCCAGCGTAGATGCCATCATTCGAGGCTATGAGTACTTGACGTCAGCCAACAAACTGGCCCGCGGTTTGCCGACCTCCAACGATAGTGCCGGGGATCTTGAGAAGGCCCGCTCGCTATTCCAGAGCGCACAGCGTTGTAGCGAAATCGAAGTCGACATCTCCATCCTCAACGGTCTATATCCATATTGGGGCGATGTGACTGACAAGAAGCTCAAGCCTGGCCTCCGTTTCCTTCTGTCCGGCAGCGGTCCGGGCGGCGACCGAAGTGACCTTGCGCGCGGGGACGCTGTCCTCGCCGAGTTCGATCAATGGCTTCGGGAGCACTGGAATGACATTCGAGAACGGGTTCGTGAGTAAAACGCACGTCGTGCCTAGCCTGTCGATGAAGCCGCCCGGCTTCGCCGGCGGCTTATCGACAAGGCGTTGGGCAGACATGGTGAAGAAACCACCGCAGGGAGTTGTTGATGAAGCCGACCTTGTACTTGGAAATCACGATTCTCAGCTATCTCACCGCGTGGCCGAGCCACGATCTTGTGCGTGCGGCGCACCAGCAGGTGACACGGGACTGGTGGGAGAACCGGTCGACGTTCGATCTCTACATCTCGCAGTTCGTCTTGGATGAGGCTGGCGCGGGTGACGCGGACGCAGCGGCGCGCCGACTGGCCGCCCTCGAGGGCATGGCCCTACTCGACGTGACCCCGGAGGCGAGGCTGCTTGCAGGCGAGATTCTGCGATTGGGTGGTATGCCGGCATCGGCATACGTGGACGCCCTGCACGTCGCCGTCGCAGCCTCTCACGGCATCGACTACCTGCTGACCTGGAACTGCACCCACATTGCCAACCCAACAATGCGTGGTAAAGTCGAAGCGATCTGCCGTTCGACTGGCTTCGAGCCGTCTCTGATCTGTACCCCAGTTGAGTTCATGCAGGAGTAGACGCCATGCCGCGAAAAGATCCCATCGTCGAGGAGGTTCACGCCGTCCGCGAGGCCATAGCGCGGGAGGCAGGCTACGATCTTGACCGGATCATCGAGGCGGCCAGGGCTCGACAGGTAGCGAGCGGACGTCCAGTGGTGCGGCTGCCGCCGAAGAAAACAATTTCGACAAAGCAGGCGTCCTGACGTGAAGAGTCGGCCGCTGCCCAACATGACAATGCAACGGCCGGCCGGCTTCGCCGGCCGCCTCTGATCGGCAGCGTGTTAGGCATCAAGGGGAGGTTCTTGGCTTCATACGTCTATCTCATCGAAGAAGAGCCAGACCCTGGAGAGACCTCTGGACCCTGGACAAAGATTGGCTACTCCCAGAACCCGCCAGAGTGGCGAATGGACGCCAATCTGAAGCGGGGCAATCCTCGCAACATTCGTGTGGCGGTTGCTTTCGAGTACGAGACAGGCGAAGCCGCACGTGCTGCGGAGCAAGGGGCACACGAGCAGTTTGGCCACCGCAAACACCAGAAAGAGTGGTTCCGTGTTGCTTGGTCGGATGTGGCGGCTTGGATGGATGGCTCCGGCGCAAAGAGGCGAGTGGTAGACCCCGGCAATGATGTCTGACCCACAGATCCGGACCTGCGCAATCAAGGCATCGGGCTCGTCAGATCGAGGTTTGGCTGCACGACGGCATGGTGGCAGCGGCCCCACCTCGTCCCTCACCATGATAGCGGCATCCTAACTATCTGGCGGCACCGGACCAGGGCCTGAGCAAGCCTGCTAACGCGCAGCCTGCACGTTCGCGGGCAGGCAGCCTTCGATTCGGTCGAGGGCCCAGTCGACTTCGCTCGCGTCGATCACGAAAGACATTCGGAAGCGGATCGCTTGGCCGCCGCTCTTGAGCGCGAGCACGTTGTTCTGGCGCAACTTCGCCAAGAGTTCATCGCGCGCCGCCGGACTCTCGAGCGTGAACGCGAGCAACGATCCAAATCCGCGCACGTTCGTGAACGCGCCGCGCGACTTGGCAATTCTGCGCAGTCCGGCGAGGAATCGATCGCCCTGCACGGCCACGTTCTCGTGCAACTTCTCGCCGAGGATGATGTCGATGAATTGGCGGCAGCGAACCATGTCCGTGAGATTGCCGCCCCAGGTCGAATTGATGCGGCTGACTTTCGCGAACACGTTGTCCACGACTTCGTCGACGCGCGGGCCGGCGTAGATCCCGCAAACCTGCGTCTTCTTGCCGAAGGCAACCACGTCGGGGCGCACGCCAAGTCGTTGCCACAACCAGGGCGTGCCGCTGCCGAAAAAGCCGGTCTGAACCTCGTCGAAAACCAGCAAGGCTTCCTCTTCGTCAGCGAAGCGGCGCAGGCGCTGCAAGAACTCGGGCCGGAAGTGATTGTCGCCACCTTCGCCCTGCATCGGCTCGAGCAAGATGCAGGCGATCTTGCGCGGATGTTTCTTGAACGCGGCTTCGATCTCGCGCTCGGCGCGCGCTTCGGATGCCTCGATGTCGTTGGCGATGTTGCCGTCGAGATCGAACTCGATCGCCGGGTTGTGCACGCGCGGCCAGTCGAACTTGGGGAACAGACCGATCTTCGTCGGATCGGTGTTGGTCACCGAGATCGTGTAACCCGAGCGGCCGTGGAAGGCCTGACGCAAATGCAAGACGACCAGGTCGTTGCAGTCGTCGTCGAAGCTGCGCCGGCCAAGTTTGCCGGCCTTCCAGTCGAAGGCGACCTTCATCGCGTTCTCGACCGCGAGCGCACCGCCGCTGATCCAGAAGTGGTGCTTGAAACCCGCGGGCGTGACGCGCGTCGCAAAGGCCTCGACGAAGCGCGCCATCGACTCCGTGTACAGGTCGGAGTTGGCCGGATTGTTGGCCGCGGCCAGGGTGAGTTCGCGGCGGAACTCCGGCTCCGCCATGCGCGGGTGGTTGTAGCCGATCGGCCAGCTCGCGAAACACGTGAACATGTCCAGGTACTTCGTGCCGTCGCGCGCGTCGACCAGCCACGGCCCTTGCGAGCGCTCGAGGTCGAACACGAACGGGAAACCGTCCGCCAGCTGGTGGCGCTTGAGGACTTCGTGAACCTGGGTTGCGTAGCTCATGGTTGCAATCGACGACTTCGTGACTGGGGAATCCAGAGGCAGCATCGGCCGGGCTTCGGCTTCGAATGAAGCACCGAACTGAATCGGCGCGGCATCGAAGCGCAGAGCGAGTTCCGCGGCGGCGGCGGCGTCTTTGGCACGGATCAGACAGAGCAGGGGCCGCGGCCGGCGCTCGCGCACCAGCCGCATCGTTGGATCGACATTGGTGAAGACCAGGGGCAGGGCTCCTTGGACTTCGCCGAAGATCGGACAGGCCCCCTCGTCGAGGGCCAGGCGCCAGGCCGCTTCCAGATCGCTCGAGAAGTCGGCCTCGATTCCAGGGACAGGGCCGCGCGGGTCAGCCTGTTCGAGTTGTGCGAGCACGGCCTGCGTGAAGGCCGCAAATCGCTGCTCCGGACAGATCACGCGCGCGACATGACCCGGGAATTGGCCCGAAAGTGTAACGATTCGGCCGAAAGCCTGCTCGATAGC
>JAYUOR010000447.1:0-3479 GCA_043760765.1 Planctomycetota bacterium
TCCGGCCCAGACCGGCGAACCGCGCAGCGAGCCGGCAAAGTTGCGGCGCCAGCGCATCTGCACCTCTTCGCTGGGTGCGATGAACACACGCGTGCACAGGCGCGGCGCGCCGTCGTCGTCGCAGCCGACCGCGATCTGATGGGCACCGCCCAGGCCGTTGGTGACCAGGGGATAAATCGAAAGCGTGGCGCACCACGTACCCGATTCTTTCCGCCACTCGAGCGGCAAGGTCTGACCGTCGAGCTGGAAGGAAAGCGGCGCGCTGGGCGAACGCACGACGATCGTTGGATCGCCGTCGCGCGCTGGAGCTCCGGCCAGTGGCGCATCGATCGTGAGCGGAGCACGCGGCCGGTAGCGCAGCGTTTTCTCCAAGAGCAGGCGCGGTTCTCGCGTCGGATCGAAGTAGCGGTATGCGACCCGCAGCCGGCCGCTCGCGATCGAAACCAAAACGCAGCCTCCCAGCTCGGCCGAAAAGCTGCCGCATTGCACGCAGTCAAGTCCGCCCACTCGCCGGACTTCGGGAAAGGGCTCGGCTCCTCGGTGATTTCCGAAGAACACTGCCGCGATGTCGTGACCGTCCAAGGCGGCCTGTAGATCGAGGACCTGCGCGGGCGCAAGCTCCGCGCTGTCCGGCGCGTCGTACAGAAATACGAAGACCGGCTTGCGATCGGCGTTCTGCGCGAGATCCTGGCGCAGCCAGTTCAATTGCAGCGGGGAAAAGCAGGGCCGCGGATCGATGAGACTGGCGGAACAAAGCGCGACGAAATGCGCGCCGCTGCGATCGAACGAGTAGACCAAGCCGCCAAAGCGTCTGTCGAAACCCTCGAGGACCTGGCCCTCGTTCATGTTCATGTCGCTTCGACCGGCCACTGCGTACCAGGGCAGGCCTAGGCCATCGAAGAGCCTTTCAGCGGCGGACCAGTTCTCGTCGACCTTGCCGTCCCCGGTCACATTGCCGCATACGAAGAGCAGCTCGGGCGGCGGCGCTTCGATCCCAAGAGCGGGGAACGACTGCGGCTCGTGAAGCGCGGTCGCGAGCCGAGCGAAGGCTTCTTCACCGGGCTTGTCGAAGGGTGAATCCTGCGGCTGGCCTCGCAGGTGCAGTCCGATTTCCGAGTGCGCAATGACGGCGAAGGAGAGTTCCGTCTGTGGACGCGGGGCGAGCGGACTGGGCGCGGATCCACTCGACGTGCAGGCGGCGAGCAGGCCGCTGACGAACACACAGGCTCGCGTGGATCTCGTCATGGGGACGCTGCGAGAGCGTACGCCTTCGTCGGTTGGGAGCCAGGCTCCTGCGCCGGCGACGGTCAGCCGCGTTTTTCGATCGGCAGGATCGCGCGTTGGGTGGCGCCGGTGTAGAGCTGGCGCGGACGGCCGATGCGGAATTGGGGGTCGCGACGCATCTCGAGCCACTGCGCGATCCAACCCGGCAGGCGGCCGATCGCGAACATCACCGTGAACATGTTGACCGGGATGCCGAGAGCCTTGTAGATGACGCCAGAGTAGAAGTCGACGTTCGGGTAGAGCTTGCGCGAAACGAAGTATTCGTCGTGCAAAGCGAGCTCTTCAAGACGCATGGCGATGTCCAGCAACTGGTTGTTGCCCCCGATGCGCGTCAGCACGTCCGTGCAGGCCTTCTTGAGGATTTTCGCGCGCGGGTCGTAGCTCTTGTACACGCGGTGGCCGAAGCCCATCAGGCGCGCCGTGTCGTTCTTGTCCTTGGCGCGCTGCACGAACTTGTCCGCCGAGCCCTCTGTCATGGCGATCGACTCGAGCATCTCGATCACCTGCTGATTGGCGCCGCCGTGCAGCGGTCCCCACAGCGCGCTGATGCCCGAGGAAATCGACGCGTACAGGTTGGCCTTGGAACTTCCGACCATGCGCACCGTCGAGGTCGAGCAGTTCTGCTCGTGGTCCGCGTGCAGGATCCAGAGCAGATCCAGCGCCTTCGCGAACATCGGGTCGACGTAGTACTCCTCGCAAGGAGTCGCAAACATCATATAGAGGAAGTTCGAGCAGTAATCGAGCGCGTTGCGCGGGTAGATCGACGGCTGGCCGATCGAGTGCTTGTAGGAGTAGGCCGCCAGCGTCGGCATCTTCGCGATCAGGCGCAGCACCGACTGGTGGATCGAGTCTTCGCCCTCGGCGTCCTGGTAGAAAGTCGTCAGCGCCGCGACCGCTGCCGCGCACACCGGCATCGGATGCGCATCCTTCGGCAACGCGCCGAAGAAGCGCCCGAAGTTCTCGTGCAGCATCGTGTGGTGCGTGATCTCCGCGGAGAACTTCGCAAGCTGGTCCGCGGTCGGCAGATCGCCGAAGAGCAGCAGGTACGAGACCTCGAGGAAGGTGCTCTTCTCGGCCAGCTCTTCGATCGGATATCCGCGGTAGCGCAGGATGCCCTGCTCGCCGTCGATGAACGTGATCGAGCTCTGACACGAGCCCGTGTTGCCGTAGCCCGGATCGAGGGTGACGAGCCCCGTCTCCTGACGCAGCTTGGAAATGTCGATCCCAACTTCGCCTTCCGTGCCGCGCACGACGGGCAGTTGGATCGATTTGCCTTGGTAAACGAGCTGCACGCTCTGGGGGGCGCTCATCAGGGTGGTGGTCTCAGGGGTCATGACGGCTTAGGGGCCTCTTCCAACGGGGATCGCAAGCTCTTCAGATTAGGGATCGGAAGCCCTGGAACCAAAGGCTTTGCGCTGATCTTCGGCTGGAGCGCGAGCTTCCCCCGCATCCGGCCTGACGCTGCTTCCCGATCTTTGGATCCGCGGCGCGCCGGAACGACCCCGCCGCCCCCCCCTCGCGACGCACCCGGCTCGCCACGTCTACGACCGAAGTCGCAGGGCGCCGCCCTGCCCGCGCGACTACAATTCCCGCGATGCCCAACCCCACCTCCAGCGAAGGCGCGCTGAAAATCGCCGTATTCATCGACCTCGAGAACCTGGCGGTCGGCGTCGGCGACGCCAAAAATGCCAAGTTCGACATCCGGCTGGTGCTGGGCCGGCTGATCGAGAAGGGCGACATCGTGGTCAAGAAGGCCTACGCCGATTGGGGGGTCTACATGGCCTACAAGCGCGCCCTGCACGAGGCCGTGATCGAGTTGATCGAGATGCCGGGCAGCAAGATGACCGGCAAGAACAGCTCGGACATCAAGATGGTCGTCGACGCGCTGGAACTCTGTTACACCAAGCCGCACGTCAACGCCTTCGCGCTCGTTTCGGGCGACAGTGACTTCTCGCCGCTGGTCTCCAAGCTGCGCGAGAACGACAAGCACATCATCGGCATCGGGGTCAAGAGTTCGACGAGCCCGCTGCTCATCGACAACTGCGACGAGTTCATCTTCTACGAAGACCTGGTCCAGAAACCGCGCCGCGTCGAGCGCCACAGCATCTCCGACCTGCCGCAGAAGAAGCGCGAGGCCTTCCAGCAACTGCTCGATGCGGCCTCGGCGCTGCAGCGCGAAAACCGCGAGCTGCACG
>JAYUOR010000448.1:0-9113 GCA_043760765.1 Planctomycetota bacterium
TCCCGCTGATCCCGAAGACGTGAACACGATTTACGGCCGGCTGCTTTGGCGCGTGCGCCAGGCCAAGCTCACGCACGGGATCCGCGCCGTGATCTGGCACCAGGGCGAGAGCGACCAAGGCGCCGATGGTCCGAGCGGACGCTTCGGTTGGGAGACCTATCACGATCTCTTCGTCGAACTCGCGGCCGGCTGGCGACGCGACTATCCGAACATCCAACACGAGTACGTTTTCCAGATCTGGCCCAAGGCCTGCTCGATGGGCTTCGACGGTTCTGACAACATGTTGCGCGAAGTTCAGCGCCAATTGCCGCGCAGTTTTTCGCGCCTCTCGACGATGTCGACGCTCGGGATCGTGCCGCCGGGCGGCTGCCACTATCCATTCGAAGGCTGGGCCGAATTCGCGCACCTGATCTGTCCGCTGATCGAGCGCGATTTCTACGGCAAGGCGCCGCTAGCTTCGATCACGCCCGCGGACCTGAAGCGCGCATTCTTCGCCGACGCCACCAGGCAACTCATCGTGCTCGAGTTCGATCAGCCGGTCGCGTGGGACGACAAACTCGTCAGCCAGTTCTACCTCGACGGAACCGGCGGAGTGTTTACCGGGGGCAGCGCGAGCGGCAACGTGATCACGCTCGAAGTTCGCAGCCCCAGCGGCGCGAGCACAATCAGTTACCTCGACAGTGAACACTGGAGCCAGGACAACCTCTTGCGCGGCGAGAACGGAATTGCCGCGCTGACTTTCTGCAGTGTTCCGATCGAGAAAAACGCGGGCCGCTGAAAGCAGCGCGCACGAGCAACCCGTGGCTCAGCCCTTCCATCCTGGGCCGCGCACCGCTCGGCCCGGCGTCGCGCCCGTCGGCTGGCTGTCGCGCAACACCTGGACACCGTTGACGAAGACCTGCTCGACACCCGTCGACAATTGATGCGGCTTTTCGAACGTCGCGTGATCGCTGATCGTCGCCGGATCGAAGACGGCGACGTCGGCGAAATAGCCCGGCGCCAATTTGCCGCGCTGCTTCAAGCGCAAATTCTCCGCCGGGAGTGAAGTCAGCCGTCGCACCGCGTCTTCGAGCGGCATGAGCTTCTCGTCCCGCGCGTAGCGCCCGAGCACACGCGAGAAATTCCCGTAGGCGCGAGGATGCGGATTCGATTTCAGGAACACGCCCTCCGGCGCCGGCGCGCCCGCATCGGAGCCGAAACTCAACCAGGGTAGTTGAACCTGTCGGCGCACATTCTCCTCGGACATCAGGAAGTAGATCGTGCCGATGCGCGTGTGGTCTTCGATGATCAGGTCCATCGCGGTTTCCTCGGCCGATTTGCCGCGCATGCGCGCGACTTCGGCGAGCGTTTTGCCAGTCAGCGGCTTCAACGCTTCGGTCTTGAATTCGACGAGCAGCACGTTCTCGGGCGAGCCCGCGCCGAGCAGCAGGTTCTCCCACTGGTTCGTCGGCGTGCGCATTTCTTCGGCGACACGCGCGCGGATCTCTGGCTTTTTCAGGCGCTCGGCCCACGCGTCGAGTCCGCCTTCCTGCACCCACGGCGGCATTGCGGCGTCGAGCCCGGTCGCGCCCGCCGTATACGTGTACATGTCGGCGGTGATCGCGAGTCCCTGCGCGCGCGCCGCCTCGACGCGCGCGATCACCTGCTCCATTTTGGGCCAGTTCGCTGCACCCGCGGCCTTGAGGTGATAGATCTCGGCGCGCACTTTCGCGCGTCTGGAGATGTCGATCAATTCGTCGACCGCTTCGAGCAAGCGATTGCCCTCGCTGCGCATGTGGCTGATGTACATGCCTCCATAGGGCGCAGCGGCTTCGCACAGTGCAACAAGTTCGTCGGTCTTGGCGTAGAAAGCCGGCGCATAGATCAACGAAGAGCCCACCCCGAGCGCGCCCTCTTCCATCGCCTGGCGCACGAGCGCTTGCATGCGCGCAAGTTCTTCCGCGCTCGGCGGCCGATCGTCGTGATCGAGTTCGTGCACGCGCACCGTCGTCGCGCCGACGAACGAAGCGACGTTGACGGCGACGCCGCGCCGCTCGAGGTGTGCGAGGTATTCGCCAAGCGTGGTCCAGGAAATGTCGAACTTCAGGTCGCCCTGCTGCTCGAGCATCTGCTTCTTCATCTTGTCGTTGAGTGGCCCGAACGACTCGCCTTCGCCGAAAACTTCGAGCGTGACGCCCTGCCTGACGTCCGCGAGGCCGCGCGGATCGACAAGCAGCGTGTCGACCGCCCACGACAGCATGTTGATGAAGCCCGGCGCGACGGCCCGTCCGGTAGCGTCGATTTCCTTGCGCCCCTGACCCGTGACGTTGCCGACGGCGACAATGCGATCTGCGCGAATCGCGACATCGCCGACGTAGGGTTTTCCGCCGCTTCCATCGACGATCGTGCCGTGGCGGATGACGAGATCGAACTCGGTGGGCTGAACCGACGCACACGAAGCGAACAGGACCGCGAGCGCGAGGAGTGACTTCATGGGACAGAGGCTAGCCAGGGCCAGGTCGCGGCGGAACACCCTCGAGAGCGTGCTCGCGCGGCAGGCGTGATTTCCCCCTGCAGGTCAGCCCGGTTCCGGCGCTCAGGTTCCCGAAGCCGAGTCTGCGCCGCTCGACTCGCTCGGCAATCCGCGCGCGTGGCCGGCCTCGCTCGCTTCGATCAGGGTGTAGCCCGCATCGCTCAGCGCTTTCGGCAACTCTTTCGTCCGCTCGCCGGTGGCGCAGATCATCACGATGCGTCCGCTTCCGGGCCCCGAGTGCGTCAGCAGCGTGTTCAAGCGCAGTGACAAGCGCATGCAGAGCACGGCGATGTTGTCGTTGAACCCGCCGCCTGCACCAAGCTCCGGCGGCATGGCGGTGATACGAATTCCCTCCTCCCCACCGATGATCTGGATCAAAGCGCGGAACAAATCCGATTCGGTCAGCATGCCGATCACCAAGCCGCGTTCGACCACGGGCAAGCCTCCGATCCGCCGACGCGTCATGATGCGCGCAGCGTCCTCGAGGTGCGTGTCCGGCCCAACGGTCAGCGGATCTGGCGTCATCGCGCTGCGCACGTGTCTGCGCGCGGCCAAGTAACCCGCATCGGAGTCAAGTTCGAGCACACTCGCGGGCAACACGCGCAGCAGATCGCGCTCGCTGATGATGCCGATCAGACGCGTTCCCGCCACCACGGGCGCGCGCCGGATGCGCTGGGCATGGAACAGTTGGAGCGCCTCGCGGCAACCCAATTCCGATCGAGGGCGATCGCGGGCTTCGTCATGAAAGTGCGTACGAACATGGCTGCGCGCAAGCCTAGCGGTACCCGGTTCGGTGCTCGGACAAATTTTCCATGCGCCCTGATCAAGCCCATGCCCGCACGCATTCCGCCAGGGCTGGGGGGCATCCAGTTCCAAGGCGCGGTTGGCCGAAGTTGGGGACCTCTCGACCTGCTTCCACCTCATTCAAGGCATCGCTTGTCCGGTCCCCTGGATCGCCCTTCATTCTCGGCGCCGCCGCGCGTCGTCCCTTCGCCCGCAGCCGAGCGCTGGGCCGACATGGCTCGCTCGTTGACGCTCTATCCCGAGACCAGTGTCCGGGTCGTGAGTTCGTTGGAAGCCTTCCTCGAAGCGTTGCGCGAGGGCATGAAGGCGGATTCGAAAGAAATCGAACTGGCCTTCTCCGCTTCAGGTGTGTGGGTCAACGGCGAGCTGGTCGAGCAGAAGGAGAATCCGAAGCTCATCTGGCTCCGCGATCGGCTGTACCGTTCGGATCTGTCGGGCGCCAGCTTCTCGGAAAGCGTCGGCACAGCCTCACTGCTGGAATTCACGAAGCGTCTGCTCTCGTTGTACATGCGCCGCGATCTGAGTCTGTCCTTCGACAAGCTCTGGCCCGAGACCTACCCGGGAATCGCACTGCTCGAGCGCTGCTTCGACGGCACCTTCGCCGGGAAGAGCGCACGCTCCGACGGCCAAGATCACCCGCTGGTCGTGGACAAGCACCGCCTCAGCGCCGTGGGCTTGGACGCGCAGCTCGCGCAGGACGAGGCCATCCGCATCGAGATCGAGGACTTGCAGGCCAAAGTGATCGAGCTGGCCGGGAGCGAAGCCAATTTCAGAGAGTTCGATCTGTTGGCCGAGATCGCCGCGCTGCTGCCGGCGGAAGGCCTGAACGATCACAGGGTCGCCGCCGAGATGACGATGCGGGTCCTGGAAGATCTGCGGCTGCAACTCATCGAGGCGCCGCTGCCCGGCGCTCGTTCAGGTCCCGCGGACGACGACGGTTTCCGCCGCCTGCTCTCCGTCATCGGCCGCAGCCATTTCAACCGCGCGGTGAGCAGTTCCCAGCCGAGCCTCGCCGAACCAGGCACGGCTCTGCCCGCGCAAGCCTCCCATGCCAGCCCGTCCTCCACATCCACTGCGCGCGCGGCGGAAGGTCAGATCCCGGAAGACGTAGCCGCGGTGCTTGCAGAGATGAACGCCGCGCCGGCCGAGAATTCGAGTTTGCCGGAGTTCGAAGATCCGCTCGAACAGCTCGGCGCCTATCTGCACTACCTCGTCACCTGTGACGATCCGCGCAAGTTTCCCGCGCTCGAAGCCGGCATCGCGCGTTTGACCAATACCGCTGGCGACGGCGCGATCGATGTCCTGCGCCGCTATGTGGATCCGGCGCGCGCTGAAGACGGCAAGAGCGGGAATGCGAATGTCGGCCGCGTGGTGGCGTGTCTGACGCGCAGCGGTCTGCGCCAACAACTGCGACGTCTTGGGTTGTTGAACGTGGACTGGATCTCGATCGAATTCCCGTTCGAGTTCCTGACCTACCTGCGCGGGCTCAACCTCGACAGCGTCTCCGACTTGGAGGAACTCGACCAGGTCTGCCGCAAGATCGGTCCGCAGCGTTTCAGACAAGCCACGGACCTGTTCGCGGGCGCGCCGGATTTCTTGGCCGGCCCGATCCCGCGCCAGATGTTCACACTGCCGCTCGTTTCGGCCGTGCCGCTCGTGCGGCAGCTCTACGAGCAGGACAAGCGCCGCCACAAAGTCGAATTCACGCGCTTCTTGCGCGCCACCGCGGCCAAGGGGATCGACCAGCTGATCCTCGACGCCGTCCATGACCCGGAAGTCCTGTTGCCCGGATACCTGAGTGCACTTGCCGAGGATAATTCCACGCACCTGACGCAGCAGCGCGAGGCTTGCGTGCGATCGCTGGTCACGCTGACCGAAGGCAGCCTGCCGCAGCTCGCGCAGCACGTGCGCGCGATCAACTTGTTGGCGCACTGTGATTCGCAGGAGACGCGGGCCCTGCTCAAGCGCTTGAAGAACGAGCGCAAGAATCTGATTCGCATGAAACACCCGAGCGCCGCGCGCGAGGCGGCGGAAAAGGTGTTGCGCGTGTTGAAAAACGCACAGGGGGCAAAGCGTGTGTGACCTGCATCGCGAAGAGGAGCAAGACAAACCGCGCTGCGGGATAGCCGAGCTCGTCGACGAGCTGACCGTGGCGCTGACGAACTCGCGCATCTACGGCGAGGGACATCCGCGCGTGGAGTCCTCGATTGCGTCGCTGCGGCACAGCGTCGAAGCGCTCGCGAACGCGGACGGGCCGCGGCCGATCGTGCTAGGTACCTCGCAGGGTTTCCTGTTCTACCGCCAAAAACCACTGCTCGGCGCGAGCCTTTCCAGTGCGAAGATCATCGAGGCTCTGACCCTGTGTCATGCCGGCGCCCTGTCGATCGACCCACGTGCGCAGCGCTACGAGCTGAAGGAGCTCGTCGATCTGTTGGCGAAGAACAAGAAAGGTTACGCCAACCTGCAGGAGGCCAACGACGATCTCGCGCAGCGCGAATGCAAGCTGATCGAATTCCTGCCCGAGTTCCAGAGCGCTGACCAATCGATGAGCGCGGGGGAGTTCCGCCCGCGGCCGCTGCTTGGAGATCTGGAAGAGGGTCAGCCGAAGGCGCGCTTCAAGGTTCCGCTGGAGCTCTATCAACAAACCGTGGTGCTCTTGCAGGAATCCGCCACGCGCGCCTGCCAGCGCGAGAACATCGATCTCGACCAGACCAAGGGCTTCGTCGAAGCGATCCTCGCGAACCTCTCCAAGGACGCGCCTTCGATGCTCGGGCTCTCGCGCTACGAGCGCTACGACGCCTACACGTTCGGACACTCCATTCGCGTCTGCTTCCTGGCGCTGAACTTCGCCGCCACGCTGTACGAGCGCGAGGAAATCCTGCTGCGCATCGGCATGGCGGCGCTGATGCACGACATCGGCAAGGCGCGCGTGCCTTACGAAGTGTTGCATTCCACGGCGAGGCTCTCGCATGAAGAGCGCGCGCTCATGAATCTGCACACGAATCACGGTGGCGAGATCCTGCTTGCGACAACCGACGTGGACCCGCTGGTCGTGGCGTCCGCCTTTGGTCACCACCAAACTCTGGACGGCGGTGGCTATCCGACCACGCTTCACCCCGTGCGTCAATCGGCCTCGACGTGCATCGTCAAGATCTGCGACGTCTTCGAAGCGTTGACGGCGGTGCGGCCGTACAAACCGCGCATGTCCGCCGCGAAAGCCTTTCAAGTCATGCTCACGATGAAGGGACATTTCGATCCGCAGTTGTTGCGCAAGTTCATGAAGTTCACCGGGATCTATCCCACGGGAACGATCGTGCGGCTCTCGAGCGGTGAGCAAGCGTGCGTGCTGAGTCAGACCGCCGATCCGTTGGCACCGCTCGTGCGCATCGAAGTCGACGATCTCGGCGCGGCGCTGAAGGTCGATCCGGAACTCGTGCACGATCTTTCGAGCAAGAATGCCGCGGCGCGCTGGAGCATCGCCGGAGTCGTCGAGAGCGCCGCGTAGTACTCGGCGATCGGCCGTCGATGGCCCGCAGTACGTCTTGTGGGGCTTCCCCGCGCCGAACAATTCGACGCTGAGCAACGGGCTCGAGTATTCGATCTGTCCGTAGGGCGAGCTGGGTGCCCGAACCAGCGGTGGAATTGATCGAGGCTCTCGCGCCGACAGGCATGGCGGTATGCTCGCGCTTGAGGACGTCCATGCATTACGGCTCAGCTCTGCTTCGAACTCCCCCCGCACTGTTGCTTCTGCTGTGCTTCTCTTTCGCGCAGACGCCCGAGCTCGCGCTGCGCGACAAGACTCTGGTCGTCTGGGTCGCGCCGGCAAACCTCACGCAGCACGGCGGCAGTGCGCTCACGATCGACGACGGTCGCGATCGTTTCGACGGCATCGTCTTCGGTGAGATAGCCCAAGCGAAATGGATGGCGGGAAGCGACATGTTCTCGCGCACAGCGCGCGATCAGTCCGGCTTCCCGGAGGAGACAGCGAATGCCAAGACCTTCGTCCAGATGGCGCTCGTCTACGAGGGCCTAAAGCTGACCATGTATCGCGAAGGACGGCTCTACTCGCAGCACACGCTGACTTCAATGCCGCAGGAGTTCGGGCCGCAAAGCCTCGTGCTGATCGGCAAGCGCCATCGCCGTCAAGGCGACAACGCGCATTTTGCCGGCGCGATCGACGACGCGCGCATCTACGACCGCGCTTTGTCCGCCGCGGAAATCGCGGCGCTGAAACCCAATCAGGCGGGGAAGTCGAACCCCTGGGCCTGGTGGACCTTCGACGACAAGCGAGCATTGGACCGCACGGGACGCTTCGCAGTCACACAGCTGGGCGGCGGCGCCAAAGTGGAGAACGGAACGCTCGTGCTCGACGGCGTGGCGGGGGAGATGTTGTGCAAGAGCGGCAAAGAGATTCCTTTTGCGTTCGAGACGCCGGCGCGACCGGCGAATCCTCCGGCGAACTGGCTCGCGTTCCACCTCGCGCATCCGGGTCCGGGCGAAGCGATGCCCGGAGATCCGAACTGCGCCTTCTTCTGGAAGGGCCGCTATCACCTGCACTACATCTATGCCCACGACGATGGCTTTGCGTTCGCGCATGTCTCCAGCACGGACATGCTGCATTGGAAGTGGCACCCGACCACGCTCACGCCTTCGAAGACGGAACACGGAATGTTCAGCGGGACCGGTTTCTTCACGAAGGAAGGCCGGCCCGCGATCATCTACCACGGCCAGGGATCGGGCCGGAACCAGATCGCGGTTGCGCTCGACGACGAGCTCGAAAAGTGGAGCGCACCGATGGCGCTCGAACCGAAGATCAAGCCCGGCCAGGACGGCAGCCTGATCGCGCACTGGGATCCTGATGCGTGGATCGACGACGGCCACTACTACGCGCTCTCTGGCGGCTCGCCGGGCAGCGGGAAACCGCCGACGCTGTTCAAGTCGGAGGACCTGAAGAGCTGGGACTACCTCGGCCTCTTCCTCGCGCACGACATGCCGGGTGTGCGCGCGGATGAGGACATCTCTTGCCCGAACTTCTTCGAGATCGGCGGCAAGCACATGCTCTTGTGCATCAGTCACACACTGGGTTGCCGCTATTACCTCGGCGAATGGAAGAACGAGCGCTTTACGCCCGAGTTCCACGCGCGCATGAACTGGCAGGCCTGGGACTTCTTCGCGCCCGAAAGCGTGCGGACCGCGGATGGCCGGCGCGTAATGTGGGCCTGGTGCAACTTCGGCTACCCGCAGAGTGGCGTGCAGTCGCTGCCACGCGAGTTAAGTTTGCCCGCGGACGGCGTGCTGCGAATCCAACCACTGCGCGAGCTGGAGATGCTGCGCTACGACGAGCAAAAAACGGCCGAGCTGCAAGTGAACAGCGAAGCGCCGGTTCTGCTCGACGGTGTCAGCGGCGATGCACTTGAACTCCAGCTTTCCATCGAACCTGGCACGGCCGCGAAGTTCGGCGTCGAGGTTTGCTGCGACAAACAGGGACTAGCCGGTTTCTCCATTGCGATCGAGCCCGCGAGCCGGACTCTGCAGCTTGGAGCCGTGCAGGTGCCGTTCGAGTTGCAGGCCGGCGAGCGCGCGGAACTGCGCGTGTTCGTGGACAAGAGCATGATCGAGGTCTTCGTCAACGGTCGCCAAGCCGCCGTAGCTTCGTATCCGCATGCGCCGGAGAGCACGGATGTGCGCCTGTTCAGCAAGGGTGGCGCTGTTGTGGCGAGAGTCGTGAAGAGCTGGAAGATACGCTCGATCTATCCGGAATAGCCGTCCGGCAGCGCCAGATTCCAGCAGCGGTGCA
>JAYUOR010000449.1:0-3468 GCA_043760765.1 Planctomycetota bacterium
TGAAGGACGCGGGTGGTTACATGGCCAAGCTCTTGACGGATCGAGAGCCGCGCGTGCGCATGTACGCCGCGATCGGACTTTCGCGGATCAAACTGGAGATGGCCGGCCCCGCGCTGATCGATTTCGCCGCGGGAACGACGCCGGAAGAAACCGTGCTGCGGCATTGCGCGTCGCTGGCGATGAGCACGTGCATGAAGTCCGCCGAATTGTCGGCGCTGGCGACACACGCCTCCCCCGCCGTGCGACTTTGCGCAGTCGTCGCACTGCGGCGCGCTGCGAGCGCCGAAGTGCAGCGCTTCTTGAAAGACAGCGACGCCGTGATCGTGCTCGAGGCCGCGCGCGCAATCTACGACGTGCCGATCGCGGGTGGCATGGAAGCGCTGGCCGAATTGGCCGTTCAGCGCGGCGACGAATACGCACTGCAGCGACGTGCGATCAACGCAAACTTCCGCCTTGGCACCACAGCTCATTTGATGCGCCTTGGAATTGTCGCCGAACGGACGGATCTCAGTCTCAAGCTTCGCCGTGAAGCAATAGAGAGGCTCGCCCAGTGGGCATCTCCCTCGAGTCGCGACATGGTTGTCGGCGCGTGGCGTCCGCTCGGTGCCCGCGATACGGCATTTCTCGCCGCTTGCCTGACGCGAATTGCCAAGAATTCGTGGATGCGCACGGAACCTGAACTCGCGAAGGAATGGATCGACGCCTGTACAACCAATCACATCGCTTCGGCCGCCGAGACGATGGCCGCATGGAGCAAGGACGAGGGCATGCCCAGCTCCGTGCGCGCGGCCGCGATCCACGGTTTCGTCAAACTGATGGACTCGCCCGATCTGCCGCCCGCATTGCGCCCGATGATCGGCACGCTGGTCACGGCACTGGCCGCATCCAGGGATCACGACGTTCGCGCCGCGGCCATGCGGGAATTGCCCAAGATCGCACCGGATGAGGCCGTGGAGCTGGCGCACGTGCTGCTGCGCGACGGCGAGTTGCGCGAGCGGCGCGCAGCGTTGCATGCACTGGGCGAAATCGACACGTCTGAGGCCGTCGACGCCCTGGCGGCAGAACTGGATCGCCAGGCGGCGGGGCTTTTTGCTCCCGAACTCGCGCTCGACCTCGCGCTGGCGGCGGAAGCGCACAAGAGCGCCAAGCTCGACAAGCGACTGGCGGCCCTGCACGCGCCGCGCGCGGTGGAACCGGCACTGGCCCCTTACATCGATTCGCTCTACGGCGGCGACGCCGAGCGCGGACGCAAGTTGTTCCGCGAGAAGAGCGAGCTGACCTGTCTGCGCTGCCACAAGATCGAGAAGGGCGAAGGCGGCGACGTCGGACCGGACCTGCGCGGCTTGAGTTCGCGAGCGATGCGCGCGCAAATGCTCGAATCGATCGCAGAGCCTAATCGCTCGATTGCCCAGGGCTTCCGCAACACGATCCTGTTCATGAAGGACGAGACGCACCTCGAGGGCCGTATCGTTTCTGAGGACGCGACCAAATTGACTTTGATCGATGCAGAGGCCAAGTTGCACGAAGTCCCGCTGAACGAAATCGACGAGCGCCGCCAGGGCCAATCCGCGATGCTCGCCGACCTCACGAAAAACATTTCGCGCGAAGAGATGCGCGACCTGATCGAATTCCTCTCGAAGCTTTGAACATGAACCAATTCGACCGTCGTTCCCTCCTGGCCGCCGGCGCAGCCATCGTTGGCGCGAGTTCCGTCGGACTGTCGCAGAATCGCAATCGCCAGATCGGCGACAAGCCGCTCTCGAAAACCAAAACCAAGTTCGCCGCGAACCTGGAGATGTGGTGGGGCGGTTTGCCCTTCCCCGATCGGATCCGCGCGGCGCACGCAGCCGGATTTTCGGCCTTCGAGTTTTGGCCCTGGCGTGGCAAGGATCTCGATGCGATCGCGGCCGCGATGAAGGAAACCGGCATGGTTTGCACGCAATTCACTGGCATTGGAATTCCGCCTGGCATGAACGACGCTTCGAATCACGACAAGCTCGAGAAGGAAATCATCGACGGCTGCGCCGCGGCCAAGAAGCTTGGCACGAAGATGATGTGCGTCATCGCCGGCAACGACATCGCGGGAAAGACACAGGCGCAAATGCACGACACGGTGATTGTCGGCTTGAAGCGCGTCGCCAAGCTCGCCGAAGACAACGACGTCACGCTCCTGCTCGAGCCGCTGAACATCCGCGTCGACCACAAGGGCCATTGCCTCTACGGCTCCGAGCCGGCGATCAAGATCGTTCGTGCCGTCGGCTCGCCACACGTGAAAATCCTCTGGGACCTCTACCACATGCACATCACGGAGGGCGATCTGTGCGGGCATCTCAACGAGGGCATCAAGGAATTGGGCTACGTTCAACTCGCCGATCACCCCGGCCGCAACGAACCCGGCACCGGTGAAATCCACTACAACCGCGTACTCCAGGAACTCGGCACGCTCGGCTATACGGGCTACGTCGGCGTCGAGTGCAGTCCGCGCAACTCCGAGGCTGAGGCAGCGTTGGCGGTGTCGCTCTCCGACATCTGGTAGACCAGGAGCAACACATGCAATTCGATCGACGTCAACTGCTGCAGGCCACCGGCGCAGTCGCAGCGCTTGGAACCCTTGGATCCTTCGCATTTCAGGACAAGCCTGCGCGCAAGTTCAAAAAAGCGGTCGGGATCGGCATGGTCGAAGGCCCGGGCACGCTCGCGGAAAAATTCGCCTTGCTGCGCGATTGTGGCTTCGACGGCGTCGAATTGGACAGTCCCTCGGACGTGAAGACCGATGAATTGCTGGCGGCCAAGAAGGCGACCGGCATCGAGGTCGAAGGCACGGTCGATTCCGTGCACTGGTCGAAGACGCTTTCCGATCCCGACGAAAAAGTCCGCGCCGAGGGCCGCGCCGGTCTCGAATGGGCGATCGCCGATTGCGCGGCCTGGGGCGGGACGAGCGTGCTGCTCGTGCCCGCGGTCGTCAACGAAAACGTCAGCTACGACGCCGCCTGGGAGCGCTCGACGGCCGAGATCAAGAAGGTGCTCGCCAAGGCGGAAGCGGCAAAGGTCAAGATCGCGGTCGAGAATGTGTGGAACAACTTCCTGCTCTCGCCGATGGAGGCCGCACGCTATGTCGACCAATTCAATTCGCCTTGGGTCGGCTGGCACTTCGACGTCGGCAACGTGATCAACTACGGCTGGCCCGAACAATGGATTCGCATCCTGGGGAAGCGCATCCTCAAGTTGCACATCAAGGAATACAGCCGCAAGAAGCGCAATGACCAGGGACTTTGGAAGGGCTTCGACGCCGAACTTGGCGAAGGCGACAACCGCTGGCCGGAAGTCGTGAAAGCACTGCGCGAGGTCGGTTACGACGGCTGGGCCTGCGCGGAAGTCGGCGGCGGCGGCAAGGAGCGCTTGCTCGACGTCTCCCGGCGCATGGACAAGATCCTAGCTTGACTCGCCCGTACGGTGCCAGGCACCCGG
>JAYUOR010000450.1:0-3460 GCA_043760765.1 Planctomycetota bacterium
TCATTGCCGCCGTGGCCGAGGCTGTAGGCCGCCGCGGAGACGAGCTGCAGCCGGCGGAACGCTTTCGAGACCTTGGCCGGCGCGGCATTTCGCAGTCCCCAATAGGTCGCCAGCATGATCAGAAAGCTGAGCGCCATTCCTAGCAGCGGTGCGACGAAGATGAAGATCACGATCTTCTGCAGGCCGGCCCAGACGATCGCCTTCAAGCCACTGGCGGCCAGCGCGGCGCCGGCAAGACCTCCCACAAGAGCGTGAGAGGAACTCGACGGGATGCCGTAGAACCAAGTCGCCAGGTTCCAGGCGATCGCCCCGACCAATCCGGCGGCGACGACCTCCAGCGTGACGAATTCGGGCACGATCGTGCCCTTGCCGATGGTCTTCGCCACGTGCAGGCCGAAGACCCCGAAGGCCACGAAGTTGAAAAACGCCGCAAAGGCGACCGCGCTGCGCGGCGAGAGTACGCGCGTGGAGACGACGGTCGCAATCGAGTTCGCGGCGTCGTGGAAGCCGTTGATGAAGTCGAAGACCAGCGCGAGTGCGACGATCGCCCAGACGACCCACTCAGCAGTCATGGACACACCCGGTCCTTTCGCGAGTCGGATCGGCCCCAAAGGCTGAGCCGCGAAACGCACGCTGCCCAGCGGGCAAGAACTCCCGAATCCGACTAACCATGCTTGAGCACCACCGCCTCGATGATGTGACCGACGCCCTCGCAGCGGTCGACGGCCTCCTCGGTGATCTCGTAGACCTCCTTCCAGACCAGCAGGCGGATCATGTCCTTCTCCTCCTGGAACAGCCGCGCCAGGGCGCCGCGGAAAATCGCGTCGCCTTCGTTCTCGAGCCGATTGAGTTCGATCAAGTGCTCGTGGATCAACTTGGACTTTTGCAGCGTGCGCAATTCGCCTACGGCCCGCTGCAACTCGCCGGTGGCCATCACCAGGATGTCGACCATCTGCCTGAGCGCCTCGGGCACCTGATCGATCGGAAACATTACGAAGCGCTGGGCTGCCGCGTCGATGTAGTCGATCACGTCGTCGAGGCGCGTGATCAGCGCGTGGATGTCCTCGCGATCGATCGGCGTGACGAAACTCTTGTAGAGCTTCTCCAAGGTCTGGTGCGTGACCTTGTCTGTCTGGTGTTCGAGCTCCTTCAGCTTGCGCGCGTTCTCGCGGAAGTGCGCAGGCTGATCTAGCAGCGCACGGTAGGCCTTCGCAGCCTCGACGATACGCGCAGCGGACTCGTCGAACAGGTCGAAAAATTCTTCGTCGCGGGGGAACAGGCGCAAAGTTGGAGCCTCGCTGGCGCGGAACGTGGGGGTGGGACGGCCGCACTGCGTCGCGCGCGACGCTTCGGCCCGCTCGCTAGCTTCCACGCCGGAGGGACGATGTTCAAGACGTGATCAAGATCGCGTGAAGCCGACTGCGTAGATCGGCTCAAAGCAGCCTCAGGACGGCCACCAGGCCACCATCCAGGGCTACATTTACGACTTTTTTTCGCGAGGCCCTGCCGAGGATGCCGAGGCGCTGCTCGCTCGCGAACAGGCCCAGCACACTGAAATATTCCGCGAGCGTTATGCCGCCCTGCTCGTCGATCAGCGGAAAGTCCTTTTCGGCCACCGGCGAGTAGGCCTGCGCGACCCAACTCCCCGGCGAGGCGATCGCGAGCTCGAGTGCGCTCGCGTACTCGGCATCGTTCACCTCGCGACCTAGCAAGATGCCTTCGCCTCCGTAGTTGCGGTTGGGCTTGAGCACGATGCGCGTGCGATTCGCCTGCAGCCAGGGCAGCAGATCGACGGGCTCACCATCGGGATCGGTCGTGTTGCCGACGATCACGCGCCGGGTCCAGGGTATGTGCTGGCGGAACACGCGCCGCTCGAGCGCGCTGAAGTGCGCCGCAAGTCCCGGCGTCGTGAACAGCTCGAACACACTCTTGTGATCGAACTCGCCTGCCAGCGAGGAGATGCAGCGGCCCGCGCGCAGCGCGTGGCGCATGCCGCTGAGGTCGTCCCCGGCGGCTTCCTTGGCCGCGAGATCGTTGATCTCGTGATCGCGGTAGACGAGGTCGATCGGATGGTCTTCGTAGAACATCTCGCCGTTCACGACGCGAATTTCGCGCGGATCGGCGTGCCAGACGTTGAGTCCCAGGCTGCGCAGGAATTCGACGTTCTGGGGGAACTCCTCGACTCCGCCGTCTAGGCCCTTGTACTGGCACAGCGCGAGGTTGAAGCGTTTGAGCCGCAGATGGCGCGCGTGGTCGGCCATGACCTCGAGCAGCACGCGCCGCGGATCGTCGTTGCTTTCCAGGAGCAGCGTCGGCGCGACGCGCCGCAGTGCGGGCGCCACGTGCCGCAGGATGATGTCGTCGACCGTCGGGGCCACATACGTGCCGCCCGCGCCGAGCGGATTGAACTCGAAGAACTGCGTGCTCTTCAGCCAATCGTGCGAGCCGAAGTCGGTCGAAGCGTCGAAGCGGCCGAAGAAGACCTCGACTTGCGTCGCGGGATCGTGCAACTCGCGGATCCAGCGTTCCTCGCGCTCGTTCAGCGGCAGGATCTCGCGCACCGTGGCGTCGCGCTGCCACAGCGCGAGCAGCTTCATATAGGCGTGTTCGAGGATGCGCGTCACGCGGTGCAGGTAGGCGCGCTGATTGCCGCCGAGCACGCGCGGTCGCAGCAGGACCGGAGTCGGCTTGGGCTTGTTGTCGTCGTCGTAGTAGACGATGCCGCGCGCCAGTGCGTCGGCGCGCACAGACTCGCGGATCGCGCTGCGCTCGTGTGGCGAAAGGCGTTCGAGCAATCCGTTGAGCGTGGTGCCCAGACTGTCGCGAAGATTGCCTCCGCGCAGGAAGGGCGATGACAAGCGCCTCATGCGCGCGATTGTCGAGACTCGGCTCGCCGGGGACAAGGGCCGACGCGGCCCACCAAGTCAGTCGAGCAATTCTTCGGGGATCGGCTGGCGGCCGGCGAAGCCACCGTCGCTGGTGTGGTACCAGACCACGGCAGGCTCGTCGCTGCGCCAGCACAAGAGCACGCTCTCACCCGCGATTTCAGACGGGAAGTCGACCAGACCCAACTCGAAGCCCCAGTCCTTGTACGCGCAGCCGACGCGGCCGAGTTCCTGCTGCAGATCGCGGATGCGTGCGTCGAGTTCGCCGCTGCGTTCGCGCGCGCCCGGTTGATCGGGCCGCTGCGAGAGTTTTTGCAACTCGCGGCCGTAGCTGACCAGATCCTCGACGATTCGCCGCACAAGCGGCAGCGTACGATTGGCCTCTTGGGGAGTGAATCTGCGCCGGACCATGCTTGCCCTCGATGGTGTACCGATTGGCGCGGTCGGCGAAAAGCGACTTTTGAGCTAGGGGTTCTTGCGCGCGGTCGGCTTCGCGCCCTTCTTCGCCACGGCGTCCTTGGCTGCGGGCGCCTTGGGCGCGTCCTTCTGCAGGCCGGCGGCGAACGCGCGCCAGC
>JAYUOR010000451.1:0-3456 GCA_043760765.1 Planctomycetota bacterium
CAGGCGCAGGCGTTGACGCGGCCATCGGCCAGCACCACGGGCTTCGTGAACAGGAGTTCGCAGGCGCCGCGCTTGTAGGGCATCACGCGCGGCCGCAGGCCGACCGCGCCGAGTGCCTCGGGCGTGACCTTGCCGGCCCACGAGTCGTAGTCCTCCATCGGTGCGATCTCGAGCAAGCCGCGCTTGGAATATTCTTCGAGTTTCTTCTGCAATTCGTTCTTCACGGCCGGCCATGGACAGCGCAGCGCCAGCGTGAACGGGATCTTCGACTGCGTGCGCTCCTTGATCTCGAGGAAGGCGAGCACGGCGTCGCGGGCTTGCCCGAACTTTTTCACGCCCATGATCGTGTTCCAGGTCGCTTCGTCGAAGCCGCCCCAGGAAACGTGCACGTGCAACTTGGACGCGTAGGCCATCAGGCGCTCTGACTTGTCGGCGCCCATCAGGATCGCGTTCGTGTAGAAGCTGATGCCGCGCACTTGGGGCAGCGCCATCAGGAAGTCGAGCCGCTCGAACAGGAAGCGATCGACGAACGGATCGCCGACGATCGGCGTCAGCGAGACGTGCTGGCCGCCCATGGCGAGATAATCGCGCACCACGCGCTCGAACAACTCCTGCGACATGACCATCTTCTTGCGTTTCATCTGCGGATAGGCGCAGAAAACGCACTCGGCGTTGCAGGTGTTCGTGCCTTCGACGTGCAGGCCGCGCGGGATGTGGCGCAGGCGCTCCAACTCGGCGCGGATGCGGCGGCGCGAAGTGCGGAAATGCCATTCCGTGTCGAGCAGGTCGAGCCAATGGCGCGCACGCTGGCGCCAGGACTCGGGCAGGCTGTTGCGGGCGAGTGCTTTGATGCGTCGGATGGGGGACATGGCCGAAGCAAGAGTCTACCCCGTGGACTTGGGCGCTCCGCGAGCGCGTTCACGCCTCCCGCAGGACGTCGATTTCCCTGCGAAAGCGGCCCCTGCAGAAATTTCGCGAGCAGAACCGTCACGCCACGGAACAGCGGATCTATTGACTCCGCGCCGCAGGTCAGCGCGCTGTTCCGCGCACCATCCGTTCGCGGGGCAGTAGTTCGCGGCTCGATAACCTTCCGCACGAGGTCGTCCCAGGATGGCTCAGTTCAATCCGTTCCGATGGTTCCGACACCTGGCCAAGAATTCTCCCTGGGTCGTCATGGCGCTCGCATTGCATGTGGTGATCATCGCCGCATTGAGCGTGAACTATCTCGCCGGCGAGCGGGCGATGCCGCCGATCGTATGCCCGCTGGGCGTAGGAGTGGCGCCTCCCGCGCCGGTCGTGGTCGAACCGCCTCCCGTGCCGGAACGCAGAGCGCCGGAAGAAAATGTCCCGGCCGAGGTCGTCGACAACCCCATTCCTCCGGACTACACGCCGCAGGAGGCCAGCCCCAGTCTGGCTGAAGAGGTCGGCCTTCCCGATTCGAATTCCGACGGGGACGCCGGTGGGGGCAGTTCCATTCCCGCTGGCGATGGGCCCGGCAACTTCGGCCATCACACCAGTCCTTTTGTCGGGCGCGGCAACGGCGAAATGCCGCACATCGGTCGCGGCCGCGAAGGCCCGACACAGCACACGGAACAGGGTGTGCGCCTCGGATTGATCTGGCTGCTCCGCCACCAGCAGGCTGACGGTTCCTGGAATGCGAGCGATCTTCCGGGCTGCTGCGTCACTGGAAAGAGCTGCGTGCTCGCATCGGAGAAGTTCCCCGAGTTCTGGCAGCAGGGCCTGACCGGCCTCTCTCTGCTCGCTTTTCTCGGAGCGGGCTACAACTTCGATTCCAAGCAGTTCGTGGTCGACACCGTTCAGGAGAAGAAGATCTTCTTCGGCGAGTCGGTCAAGAACGGTCTGAAGTGGATCAAGGGCCATCAGCAAGCCGATGGTTCGTTCGGTCCCGACCAGCACGTCTACAACCAGGCGCTCTGCGCACTGGCGCTTTGCGAAGCCTACGGACTCTCGAACCACAACCGCGCCTGGAGAGAGCCTGCGCAGAAGGCCATCGATTGGCTGGTTCGCGCGCAGAAGCAGAATCCCGACGGCACCGGCGGCGCGTGGGGTTGGCGCTACCACTCGCGCGACGACGTCCAGGCGCTCAAGGACGAACTCGATGCACGGGCGGCCGCGGTCCAGGCCAAGAAGGCGCCGCTCGACTCGATGAAGGAGGAATTGGGGCGTGCACGTGCGGAACTCCTCGACACCAAGGACAAGGCCAAGCCCAAGGCTTTTGCCCAGGCGCTCGAAGGCATCGAAGAGCAGATCAAGGCGAACGAAGTTGCTCTCAATGCTCTGAAACCTGAGATCCAGGAAGTCACGGCCGGGCTGCAGCGCGTCATTCCCGAGCTCTACGACTCCGACTTGTCCGTGACCACCTGGGTGATCATGGCCTTCAAGTCGGCCGAAGTGGCCGGCCTCAAAGTTCCGCGCGAGTCCTATCTCGGCGGGAAGCAATTCGCGCTCGCGGTTTCCACCGAGGACGGTCGTGCCGGTTATCTCTCGCGTTCAGGAGTGGGCCAGCCGGTCATGGGCAAGGGCGACAACTTCGAATACCACCACGGCACGTTGAGCGCGCTCTCGATGCTCTGCCGTACCTTCGTGGACCACAACATCGAAGATCCATTTCTCGAGAATGCCGCGCAGTTGCTGGTCAAGGAGCTGCCCGAAGTCTCCAAGGATCGGCTGTCGATCGACTACTACTATTGGTACTACGCTAGTCTCGCGCTCAATCAGTTCGACGGCCCCGACAGTCCGCGCAAGGGCGGTCGTTACTGGGGTGCGTGGAACGAGGCCATGAAGGCCGCGGTTCTCGAGACCCAGGATGCCACCGAAGGCGCCTGCGCAAAGGGCGGCTGGGTCACGGGCGATCGCTGGTCGCTCAATGGTGGGCCGATCTATGCGACGGCGATCAACGTGCTGACGCTCGAGGTCTACTACCGGTACGCGAACGCGTTCAAGTAGGGAAGTCGGCTGCGAGGCCCCCCCCGTCGCCTGAAGACTTCGTCACGGCGTTGCCAGCACCTTTGGCCTAGCAGAGGGGTTGATTTGCGTCACCATCCCGCGGCGCTGGGATAGGCATACTTCGAGCGCCAAAGCCTCGCGTCCCAGGGCTCATTTGGAGCCCGTCGCCGGGCTCGAAAACTCGGGCGCCGACGGCATGGACGAAAGTTTGACCCAACGCTACCCTTAGCCACCCTTCACCGGAACGGAAGCGTCCCGAAGTCGCACTCGGCACGCTCCGGACGCCCTCGATCGCAACCCTCATGGCCCAGTTCAACCCAGTTCAGTTCCTCAGGCAGGCAGCCAAGAACTCCCCTTGGGTAGTTATCGCCATCGCGCTGCACGCCGTGATCATCGCCATCATGAGCGTGATCTACCTGGCCAAGGATCGGGACAAGGGCATCGGCCCGCCGACGAATATCACGCTGGCCACCCCGCTGGCCGAAGTCG
>JAYUOR010000452.1:0-3453 GCA_043760765.1 Planctomycetota bacterium
TCGCGCACGCGTTCACGACCGGCGAGCGTTTCACCGTCCGGCTGCGTTGGAAAGCGCACAGGGACGCGAAGGAGCCGGTGTTCGGGTTGGGCATGTACCGTTCGGATGGAACCTACGTCAACGGGTCCAACCACATCTGGCGCGACCGTCCGATCGCCGTGCGCGACGTGCGCGCGGGCGAAATCGGCGAGGTCGAGATGTCGGCCGATGCGCTGCAGCTCTTGCAGGGCCAGTACTACCTGACAACCTTCGTCTACGACCATTCCAAGGCCGCGCCGACCGCGATTGATCACCGCGAGCACGCGCACAGCTTCGAAGTGATCGACGCGCGCAAACTGCAGCACGGCATGCTCTTCTTGAACAGTCGCTGGACCGTGCGGCGCGGCAGCGGGGCGGACCTGAAGACCGAGGAGTCGAGCTCGTGAACGTCGAGCAGCTGCCCTTCGATCAGTATCAGCGCTACCGCCTCGTCGCGGACCTGCTCGGGACGCTGCGTGGAATGCAAAAGCCGCTCGAGCTGCTCGACGTCGGCGGACGCACGGCATTGTTGCGCGGCTTCCTCCCCAAGGACCACATCACGCTGGTCGACATCGAGTCCTCCGCGGAACGCGGGCTGGTGCTCGGCGACGGGACCCGATTGCCCTTCCGCGACAAGTCCTTCGACGTCGTCGCCGCCTTCGACACCTTGGAGCACGTGCCGCCCAAACTGCGCAAGGCCTTCGTGTCGGAATGCGCGCGCGTCAGCCGCGGCTACGTCGTACTCGCCGGTCCGTACCACACCGAACGCGTCGCCGAGGCCGAGCAGATCCTGCAGGGTTTCCTGAAGGACAAACTGGGCGTCGAACATCGCTACCTCGAAGAGCATCGCCACAACGGCTTGCCTTCGCGCGAGAAGACCGAGCAGCAACTTCGCGATCTGGGAGCCTCGGTCGAGAGCCTGGGACACGCGAACCTGGAACGTTGGCTGGCCTTGATGTGCCTGTCGATGTACCTCGACAACGATGCGTCGTTGCGCGGACTCGCCGCGCGTGTGCACGAGTTCTACAACCGCGCGTTGTACGCCTCCGATCACGCACAGCCGGTCTACCGCCACATCGTGGTGGCTTCACTCGGCGGCGGGCCCTTGCCCAAGGCCGAGGCGCTGCTCGATGCGCCGCGCGCGCCCGTCGGCGCGCTCGAGCCGTTCACGGAACTCGCAGGGGAACTGGTCGCCTTCGATCGCGAGCGCAGCGCCTGGCGAGCGGAGCGCGCGCGCCAGGCACAGGTGAATCAGGATCTGGCGCGCGACCTTGCCGGCCACAGCGCCACACTTGCGGAAGTCGAGACCGATCTGGCCGCGGAGCGCGACGAAACCGGGCGCCTGAAGGTCTTGCTTTCCAGCGAGCGCGCCCAGGCCGAGCGGGCAATCGCGGAACTGAGCATCGACCTTTCGCTGCACAAGGACAGGCTCGCGCAAGCCGAGATCGAGGTGGCGGCGCTACGCAACCAGCAAGCGGCGCTCGAAAAGCTTTTGGCCGTGGAGCGTGAGTCCGCGAGCAGCGCGATCGGCGCGCTCGAGAGCGACCTCGACGGCCACAGGCAGCGCGTCGCAGCGCTGCTCCAAGAGGCGGCGGCACAGATGGCCGGCTTCGAACACGAACGCGGCGAAGTGCGCGCGATCATCGATACGCTCGAGCGAGATCTTGCCGGCCACAGGGAATCGCTGGCGCATGTCGAGTCGGAACTCGTGGCGCGCGAGGCGCAGATTGCCCTGTTGCTCGAACGCGCCAAGGACGAGCGCAGTCAGGCTGCTGCCTCGATCGAGACACTCAAGCACGATCTCGGCGCCCACGCCGCGCTCGCGGCGCAGCTCGCGCGCGAAGCCGAACTTTTGCGCGCCGAAGCGGCGCGTGTGCTCGAGTTGTTGTCCGACGAGCGCGGCCAGGCCGAGCGCGCGATCGCCGCGCTGCGCGTGGAGATCGGGGCCCATCGCGAGCGCGGCGCGGCGCTCGAAGCAGTACTCGCCCGTGAGCAGAAAGCCGCGCGCGAGACTGCGCGCACGCTAGGTCGCGATCTCGCGGAACATCAGCGCGTGCTTGCGCTTTTGGGTAAGGAACTCGCGGCGCTGCGCGCTGAACTCGACCTGGTTCGGGCGGCCCGCGAGCAGGACAATCAGGCGGCCGCGCAGGCTTTCGCACTGCTGCAGGGCGAGATCGCAGACCACCGCGCGGTCGGGGCGACGTTGCGCGCCGATCTGGACGGCCACCGCGCGGCGCTGGCCGATGTCAACGCGGAACTTGCGCGCACGCAGGCCGCGGCGGGGGAGATTCAGAAGGAGCTGATCGCGGCCAACAGCGCGGCCGAAGGACTGGGCCGCACGCTCGCCGCGCGCGAACAGGAGATCGCGGAACTTCGCGCCCTCTTGCGCAGCCGGGCGAAGAACTTCAAGCGCGCGCTTTCGATCAAGAAGCCGCCGTTCTGAGCGTGCGGGCGGCTCATTTCCTTTCCGCCTTCCGCAGTCTGAACACGGCCGCGTCGCCTGCGGAAAGCTCGCAGCTTTGACCCGTGGCGTCGGGCGGTTGCAGCCACTCGAGTTCGAATCCCGGCGCCGTGAGCACCTTGACGCGCAACGCGCTCAGGCGCTGCCTTGCGAGTCTGCCCGGCGATTCGATCATTCCTTCGCGCTCGACGCCCTCGACCAGATTGGGCAGCGCCGCGCAGAGCGTGTCTTCGTTCGATTCCTTGGACCAGGTCAATAGCCAGGGCAGTGGCGTACCCGCGCTTTGCATGCGCCAGGGCGCGAGCGTGTTTTCGTGCGTGGCAAGCACGCGCGTCACGCGTTCGCGCAGCGCGGCGCCTCCGCCGATGCGCTCCTCCAGATAGGCATCGAGTTCCGCTCCGAGCTCGACGATCGTCTTCGGATAAGCCTCGCGTAGAGCCTCGAGCTGCACTTTCGACGGCCGCCGCCCGCGCGCATCGATCCGGCCTAGTTCCCCGCGAACCAGCAGTGTGCCCCCGGCCGCCAGGAACGCGCGGAGTCGCGTCCTTCCGGAATCGTCCAGCACGCGCAGGTGATTGAGCACCAGCAGCGGAAAGCGTTGGACCGACGAGGCTTCGACGCTGGAGAGCGGAATCGCGCCCGGCATCGCCCCGCAGTCCTCGAAGAGTCGCAGCCAGGCGCGTAGGCTCTTCTCGCGGCTGCCGTGTTCTTCCTGCCAGCCCTGCAGCCGCCGCGGCCAGGTCGGACCGTCGAGCGCGGCGTCGGTCAGCCAGCCGAAAGCGATCGAGTTTTCGTCGTTGACGATCGCGACACCGCGCGGCGTCGGAGCAAAGGCCGGGGCGCGCTTTTCCACGCCGCGGATCTGCTTCACGCAGCGCTCGAGCGAGTCCGCGTAGTCCGCGTGGCGCGTCAATTCGCGGTCGCTCCAGATCACCAGGCCGTCCGCGCCACGCATCCACGACTCCCAGGCGAAC
>JAYUOR010000453.1:0-9045 GCA_043760765.1 Planctomycetota bacterium
CGAATGCGCTGCAAGCCTCCGCATTGATTCCATGGTCGAAACCGAACTCGCCAACAGCTACGACGCATCTTCCATCACCGTCCTCGAAGGACTCGAGGCGGTGCGCAAGCGCCCGGCCATGTACATCGGCGACACCGATGTGCGCGGCTTGCACCACCTGATCTGGGAAGTCGTCGACAACTCGATCGACGAAGCGCTGGCCGGCCACGCGACCTTGGTCAGCGTGCAGATTCGCGCCGATGGCTCTGTTTCCGTGACCGACAACGGCCGCGGCATTCCGACCGGCATCCACGCGGCGGAAGGGATCTCCGGGGTCGAGGTCGTGATGACCAAGCTGCACGCCGGCGGCAAGTTCGACCACGGCGCCTACAAGGTTTCCGGCGGACTTCACGGCGTCGGCGTGACCTGCGTCAACGCGCTGTCGCAATGGCTGGAGGTCAACGTCTTCCGCGACGGCAAAGTGCACTGGATGAAATTCGAGCGCGGCGTGCCGAAAGCTCCGCTCGCGCAGATCGGAAGCACGGACAAGCGCGGCACGCAAGTGATCTTCAAGGCCGATCCGCGCATCTTCACCACGACGGAAATCGACTTAGAAATCGTGGTCAATCGCCTGCGCGAGACTGCCTACCTGATGGGCACGCGCGGGATCGCGATCGACCTCGAAGACCAACGCACGGGCCACAAGGAACACTTCGCCTATCCCGATGGCGTGCGCACGTTCGTCCAGCACATCAACAAGAACAAGGAAGCGCTGCACGCGGAAGTCGTGCACATGGATCGGCCGGCGACCTCGTCCGAAATGCCCGGAGTTGAATACAAGGTCGAGGTCGCGCTGCAGTACACCGACACGTACCAAGAGAGCATCTTCACCTTCGTCAACAACATCAAGACGCCCGGCGGCGGTACGCACCTCGCCGGCTTCAAGACCGGATTGACGCGCACGCTCAACGCCTACGCGAAGAACGAGAAGCTGATCAAGGAGTCTGACAAGCTGCAGCTCACCGGAGACGACTTCCGCGAAGGCGTCACCGCGATCGTTTCGATCTACGTTCCAGATCCGCAGTTCGAAGGCCAGACCAAGGACAAGCTCGGCAACCGCGAAGTCGAAGGCGTGGTCAATTCCGCGTTCGGCGATTTCTTCGCGCGCTTCCTCGAGGAGCATCCCGCGATCGCCAAGGCGATCGTGCAAAAAGCCGTGCGCGCACAGGCCGCGCGCGAAGCAGCGCGCAAGGCCCGCGATCTGGTGCGGCGCAAGTCGGCGCTGGCCAGCGGCAACCTGCCCGGAAAACTTGCCGACTGTCAGTCGGACGACAAGAACGAGTCGGAGATCTACCTGGTCGAAGGTGATTCGGCCGGTGGCTCGGCCAAGGAAGGCCGCGATCGGCGCTTTCAGGCGATCCTGCCGCTGAAGGGAAAGATCCTGAACGTCGAGAAGGCGCGCCTCGACAAGATGCTCGGCCACTCCGAAATCCAGACGATCATTTCCGCGCTAGGTTGCGGTATCGCCGAGGACTTCGACCTCGAAAAAGTGCGCTACGGCAAGACGATCATCATGACCGACGCGGATGTCGATGGTTCGCACATCCGCACGCTGCTGCTCACATTTTTCTTCCGCCACATGCGGCCGCTGATCGAGAACGGCATGCTCTACATCGCCCAGCCGCCGCTCTACAAGCTCAAGACCAAGGACGGTGAGCGCTACGTCGCCAGCGACGCGGAACTGCGCCGCACGCTCGCGGAACTTTCGGCCAAGTCGATCACGATCAAGGACCTGACCGCGAACCGCGAATGGAATGGCGCGGAGTTGCGCCTGATGCTGGAGGATCTGCGCCACCTCGAAGAGGCGCTCGCCCGCGCGATACCGGTCTGGACGAGGCTCTCCAAGGAGCGCGTGCTCGAAAGCTTCGACGGCGAGCACGTGCGTTCCTACTGGGCGCGCGTCGGCACGCAAGATCACCTGTTCGAATCGCCGGAGAAACTTGGCGACTTCATCGAACTCATGCGCGCCAAGATCCCGGCCGGCGAGACGCTGCGTGTGTGCGACGGCCCCGAGGCAAAAGTCAGCCGCGAGAATGCGCACGTGATCACGGCACGCCTGCCGCACACGGAGGAACTGGCCAGCGTGCTCACTTCACTGGCGAACCGCGGCCTGATGTTCTCGGGCGGAGGGCACTTCGAAGTCATTCGCGGCCGAGTCGTCGTGCCGTGCGCATCGCTGTCGAGCCTGGCCGAAGCCGTGCGCAAGAGCTCCGAGAGCGACATCGAGCTGCAACGCTACAAGGGTCTGGGTGAAATGAACCCCGAGCAGCTTTGGGAATCGACCATGGACCCCAGCCGCCGGCGGCTCTACCACGTGCGCCTCGAAGACGAAGTCGCCGCCGACAACATTTTCACGCTGCTGATGTCCAACCTGGTCGAGCCGCGCCGCGAGTACATCGAGCGCCACGCGCTCGAAGTCCGCAACCTCGACGTCTGAGCACGGCGCCAGGCACAATTCTGCCCTATTCGCGTCCCTCACCTGCGCGCCCAGCGCAGACTTGAGTGGCGAATAGGGAAGAACCGTGTCTGGCACCTGACTTGCCGATTCGAGCTTTAGTCGGGGAAGGTCGGCGACCGATAGGGGAGCGCAGAACCCCCGGGATCCGACGGCGTTCAAGTCGTCGGCGTCCACGGTTTTCCCCACCGTGAAGAGCAGCCAGCGACTCGAATATTCGCACCTTGCCCAGGTTCTCGGTCAACGTGGCCTGATCGATCCTCAGCGGCTGCACCTCGCGTTGCAGACGGGCAGCAACTCGCGCACGCCGTTCCCGGAAATCCTGGTTGGTGACAACCTGATCAGCGACTGGGAGCTCTCGCGCGTGGTCTGCGACATGTACAACCTGCCCTTCCTGCCGGTGGACATCCATCCGCCAGACTCCAACCCGTTCAATGGTCTGAACGAGGAGTTCTTCCGCACGCACCGTCTGATTCCGGTCGACCGCAACGGGCAGCTCTTGACCGTCTGCATGCCGGGCATCGTGCCCGCAGAGGTTCTAGGTCAGCTGGCTGCGGAATGCGACGTACAGGTGGCTGCGGTGGTCGGCACCGTGCAGACCAACAACCGTTGGTTCGACGAGCACATACGCGCCGAGACTGCGCCCGCGCTGCCGAGTGAGGCTGGCGGCCTGGGGTGGAGCAACATCTTCGACGAAGCGGACGCGTCCGTCCTGGAAGCGCTTACGGGAGAGGATCTTCCGCTGCAGGTGGAGCCCCAAGACCCGGATCAGGCGCAGTGACCGCGCTCGGCACGGCCGCTGGACCTATCGGTTCGCGGCGATCGTCCATCAGAGCGTCGTGGGCCGACCTCAGCTCCTTGACGACCGGTTCGGCGACGTCGTGCTTGAGAGTCTCCATGCCGGTCTGAACGCTGCGCGCAGGATCGAAATTGCGCAGCTCGCGCGGGACGGCGTTCTCCACCTGTCGGCGCACCTCGGAAAACTCTCGGTCGATGCCGCTGTCGCGCCGCAGATCGCTCATCGAGCGTTTGAGCTTCATGATCCACCCCGCAGCCTCAGCCGCAACCTGCGGCAGGCGCGGTCCGAAGATCAGGATTGCCACCACGACGATGACGACGATTTCTGTGGGTCCGAGGCCGAACATGGTTCGGCGGGATTCTAGCAGTTTCGCGCCGGCGGACGCGGCGGGGGGGCGCGGGCTGGGCCACTCAGCGGATTCGTTTCGAGGGCCTTCGCCCCGCGAGAGCCGGCCAGATCAGGATCGACAGCGCGAGCAGGATGACGATCTCAGTGGGACTCAGACCGAACATGGCTCAGCGTGATTCCAAGCCGCGCACGTTCAGTTGCCGTCCCGCTGCCAGCGCGACAACTGCCCGAATCCGCGCTCGCGATAGGCCAGCATCGGGATCAATGAGAAGCCAATCGAGCCGCCGCCTTCGCCGGCGACGAACGAGTACGACAGTTCGAAAATGAAGTCGTGCCCAACCCGGCGCAACGTGAAGTCCGAACTCAGCTGGCTACCCGACAACGATGAGATGGTTTCACCGCCTTCGAAGGTCCATTTGTCCGAGTAGCGGTAGCGCGCTGCAAGCGACCAGGCGCTGTACAGCCTCGCTCCGGACAGATCCTGTGCGCTCTGGAATCCGGTTTCGACATCGAGCGGCTGAACGGGCCGCACACCGAGCATTGTACGCGAGTAGATCGTATCGCGGTCCTCGACGTCGTAACGCGCGTCATGAATCACGCCGAACGGGATGTCGGCAAATTTGCTTTGCCACTGGGCGTTGACGCGCAGTGGTTGCCAACCGGGCTCGCGTCCGTCGTCCAAGTCACCGGCATAGGCTTCGCGCACTTCGATATCGAGCCAGCGCTCCTCGGCTTGCACTTCTCCAAGTCTGCTCGCCTTGACCCAGCGCGAGCGCAGGCCGACCTCGGCAAATTTTCCGCTGAGCGGATCCTCGACGCTGTCGAACTGTGCCGGCTGTGGTCCGGACTCCTCGACATCGACGTCGCCATGAACACCCAGCGACGGAGTCAGCGAGTGCAGATCGCCGTCGCCCATGAGGCGCCAGAAGGTGGTGGCCGCCTCGGCGCCGGCGAGCAGCGCGACACGGCCCGGAGCCTCCGAACTCGCCGCGCCGCGATCCCAGAACGTCCCGCGCGCCTCGACGAACGGCACCAGACGAGCGTCAAGAATCCCCAGCGGCACGGGCAATTCCCAGCGATGCGTGCTGTCCACGCGCAACACCTCCTGATCGCCAAAACCGTCGGGAAACGGTGCCTCGTAGAGCGGATCGCCCTCGACGCGCCGCAAATGGGAGAGCGAGGAGTCCGAGCTGTAGATCAGATCACGGTGCCACCATCGCGTCACCGGCCCGCGCCCGCGCGTGTAGCCGAAGGAAGGCTCTTCGATCACCTCCGTGCGCCAATCGTCCAGTTCCGTCTCGATCGTCGCGCGCGAATAGTCGAGTCCGCGCGCCTTGCGCCAGTGCAGGTAGGTCTCGCGCTCTTCCCAGCGCAGGAAGTCGCTCTGGAAGAACTCGGACTGGACTCCGGCGTCAGACTGCTTGGTCAGATTGATGTCGATCCACTCGCCGTTTCCGAGCAGGCGCCGGCCCTTCATGAGCAACCAGGCGCGCAGGCTCTCGCGATCGTCGGTTGGCACCCGCACGAGACCGTGGTCGCTGCCCGTGTCGTAGATGAAGCTGAGGTCGGTCTGCAGCTTGAACAAGCCGGGCTGCTCGACGCGGTTCGTGACGCCCAGCAGCAAGCCGCGTAGATTCAAGTACTTGACATGCCCGACGCTGCGCTGCTTGTACGGCACTTTCTCAGTGCCCAGCACCTTGATCACTTGCTTGGACACCCACCCCAGGGGCAGCGCAAAGGACGCACCGATGAACAGGCCGTACCTGGCGCTGTTTCCGATCACGAGCAGCGGGATGCCGAGGAATGCGACGCTTTCCGGGTCGACGTTGAACTTGCCGTCGGTCAGGAACGTGACCGGTCCGAGCGGAAGATGCGGACCCTTGCCGAAGCGCAGGCTGTTGTTCGTCGATCGAACCTCGTAACCCTCGGTTTCGTCGGCGAATTCGCCGCTGCCCTGCTTGATCGCCTTGCTTGCCCGGTCCGTGGGCCGCGGCTTCATGTGCAGCGAGCCCAGCGTGATCTCGTAGTGGGGCTCCTCGAATTCGCAGGTCGTCGCGACGGCGTGATCCGCTTGCACGGATCCGTCAGCGGCGAGCCGCAACCAATCCGCGCGCAACTTCACATGATCCGCCGCAGCGCGCAGCGGCAATTTCGCGGTGATCTCGCAGTCGCGCAGCCAAGCGTGCGAGTCGACGAAATTCACGTACATGCCGTCGGCGCGCACGACAGGCCGCCCCTCGTCGACCACCTCGATGTTGCCTTCAAGGTAGGCCTCCCTCACCCAGTCGAAGGCCTTGGCGTCCAGCGGGCCGCTCAAGAGAGGGTTGCGCTTGACGGCCGGGCGTGAGGGCGATTCCGGGATCTCGATCCGGCCGGCAGCGGCGTCCGGCCATAGCCCCAAGACCAGATTTTCGAGGCGCTGCTCGTCGAGCCACAACACCGCCCACGAGGCGCGAGTTTCACGCTGCTTGCGCTTGTCGAAGTAACGGATCTCGCGCACAACTTCGACGCGCGAGTTCCCGTCGTAGAGCGGCTCCATCGACATGAAGGAGATTTCGTACGAACCGTTGCGATTGTCGAGAGGCAGCAGCGAGCCCTGCGAGGTGCGCCAGAATCCCGTGCTCAACTCGAATTCCAGCCAGTCCGTACTCAGGCGCCGGTCCTCGTAGTCGAACTCGGCGGGTTCGCCGCGGATCGTCAGCCGATCGCGATCACGCTCGAGCAGCAATGTCGAACCGTGCGTGGAAATCTGTTCCGCGAAGGCCGCCTGGAATCCACCCCATGCGAGCACCGTCGAAACCGCGAAGCGCGGAGTGTCCTGGCCGGCAATCGGAGTCTGCGTGCCGGTGAGCACCAACTTCTCGGCGTCGAGCGACCAGGCAGTTTCATTCGTCGCGGCCTGGCCGAGATAAACGCCGTCGGTGAACAGGATCGAGGTCGGATCCACGGACATGTACCCGGCGACGGCACGCAGCGGATAGTCGGCTTTGCTGCGTCCCTTGCCGAGCGGCACGTCGACGCCTTCGATCTCGATCACCGGGTTTTCCGCGGTCAGGCTCGTCGGCGAGAAGGTCACGACTCCACTGCCCATGCCGAAGGAGAGCGCGTTCTTGGGCAGGCTTCCGCGCAGTTGAACGCGTCCGCCGGCGCGGGGAGCGAGGCTCCCGCTGCGATCGGCTGCGATCGACAACTCTTCGCCTTCGCCGGACAGTTCCTGTTCGCCAACTGCGTGGAAGACCACGTTTCCGGTGGCGGTCAGTCCGCGGCTTTCCAGCTTCTCGAGCTGCTTGCCAGGCGAGGCCGCGCGCGCTTCGATCGACTGCGCGGTCAGGTCCAGGCGGCGCCTGTCGTCGTCGATGTGCGCGACCACATCGCCGCTGGAAGTCAGCGTGAGTGCTTCCCCGTCACCGTCGGGAGTGCGCAACAGCGCGATCCAGCGCGCGCTCAAGTCGTAGCGCGTGGATTCCACGCCGACCACCGCACGCGCTTCTCCTTCCGCGCGCAGCCGATCGACGTCGAAGACGATCTCGCGCGCCTCGAGCCAACCTTGCTCCAGGTCGACGCGCGCCGGCTGCGTCGGCGCACCGAACAACTCGGCCGAGTTGACGCCACGCGAAATGACGCGCTGACCGCGGCCCTTGCCCTGCGCGTTTTCAAAGAACACGTCGCCGATGGCGTTGAAGGTGCGCGAAAGTTCGTCGAGGTCGCGCACTTCGCGCGCCTTGACGTGGAAGGCCTTCGGTCCGCGCACGATCAGGTCGACGTCGCGCGCCAGCGGCACCTGGAACGAATTGGGCAGACGCACGAACTCCAGTCCGTTTTGCGCGCTGAGGTCGAAAGTGCTGCCGTCTTCGAGTGTGCCGTTCGCCAGCGTCAGCCCCGTCGTGGTCAAGCCGGCGGCGATCTGTCCCTTTTTGGTGAGTCTGCGTTCGATCGTGAGCGCGTTGCTGGTCAGTTTGGAAGCGCCCCAGCGCGCCTCGACGCCGCCCAGGGCCTCGAGCCGTCCGAATTCGCTCGTTTCCTTGCGTGTGCCGCTCAACTTCTCCTGGGCCGTCAGGTTCATGTCGAGTGCCGGCAGCATCAGAGTCGCCGGCCCGTGGAAGTCGAAGTGCGAGTCCCCCGCGATGCGCACGTCGAGCGGGCCCGCGCCGATCATCTGCACTTTCATGTCGACGGGCTCGTCCTGGCCGCCAGGAAGTGCGGCGGTATCGACGCCGTGCAGCAGGAGTTCGACGCGCGGCGAACCCTTCAACGTGGCGCGTTGCGGCCGGCCATCAGCGTCGAGTTCGAAATCGGCGTTGTCGCCGAAAAAGACGCCGTCCACAGGCGCGAGGCGCACTGCTCCGCGCGCGGCGACATGTGACGGCAGGACGTGCGTTGAGGGCGAGCGCAGGACCGTCGCGTCGAGACGGATTTCATCGGCGTCGACGCTCAAGGGTCTTGGGCCCTCGAATTGCAGGTGTGCTTTATCGCGCGCGACCACGCGGCTCGCGCCTTCGCCGATCTTCTCCAGGCTGGTGAACACCAGGCCGCCGACCGCTGACAGCGCCGCGGGTGTGCCGTTCTCGAGCGCCAGGCTCGCATGCGTGTTGCGCTCGAGACGCAATTCGCGGCTCTTGCCGTCGAAAGAAAGACCGACTCCGTCCGCGCTCAGGCCCGTGCCGGAGATCTCGACTCGATCGGTGGACTTGAACGTCTCGTCCGCGAACACTCCCGTGGCGTGCGGTACACGAAGGGTGAGCGGCACGAACGGCGAGCCTTCGAGCAACGTGGTCACCACGTCATCGAGCTCGACCGGATACGCGCGATCGAAGTCGAGTGTCGGAGCGGACGAAAGCCGGCCACGCGCCGTCTTCGCGAACATCTCCATGCGCACCAGATCCGATCCGGCGACGTAGAAGCGGCCGACCAAGTCGTCGAACTGGTAGACCCCGTTGCCGATCGATTGATGGTTGCGCGCCGTGATCTGGTAGCGCAGCATGCCCGTCGCCGGATCGAAGGTCTTGCTGGAGAACGGACCGGAAGCCTCCGCTGAGACGACCTGGCCCGGTGCGATCGGCACCTTGGTCAACACGTCGGCGGGCTGTTCGCCGTTGTTCGGTTTGTCCGGCGGGACAGCCGTGCGCTTCGATTTGCGGCCGCTGTCGATCAGCCAGAGCACGCCGAGTCCGGCGAGGAAGATCGCGAGGAACAGAGCCCAGCGTTTCATTGCTACAAGGTGCCGGCGCCCGCGACGATCGCGTCCCACGCGCCGCGCGCGCGCAGCAGATGCTCGGCCATCTCACGCACCGCGCCTAGGCCGCCGGCGCTTGCGGTCACGAAGTCGGCGCGCGCCATGATCTCGGGCCGAGCATTGGCCGGAGCGACTCGCACGCCTGCGCGCGCGAAGAGGCCCAGGTCCATC
>JAYUOR010000454.1:0-3448 GCA_043760765.1 Planctomycetota bacterium
CTCGGGAAGATCACCAACAACATCGTGTACGACCGACTAGCTCCAGGCGTTCGAGAGGAACTGCAGCGGATTGCGCCACGCGATTCGAAGGGCCGTCCCACGATCAAACTCTTCCAACGCCTTACAACAAACTTCGGATACCAAGCCCTGAAATCACACCTCAAGGTAGTGGTGGCCCTGCTGAAAATCACTCCGACAGGCCAGTGGGGCGTGTTTGAGGACCACCTCAACATGGTAGCGCCGTCATTCAAGGGAACGGCCCTGCTGCCATTCAAGAAGGACTAGGGGCGGGCGCGCTTGCCAGCGTCTATCCCCGCCTCGAACGCCGCTCGCATCAGCGTCATGGTGCGCTCGTCGCACGCATGGATGCGCGAGGACCAAGCCTTCCAAGCGGCCTCCAAGTCCTTCGGTAGCTCGTCAGGCCGCCCCGTCGTCTCTCTGACGATGCGGGCGGCTTCTTTGTTGGGGTCGAGCGGGCGAGACATGGACGCAAACATAGCTCGCGCAGGCAGGCAGGCACAGTCTGGGCCGATACTGGCGAGAAAAAAACGCGATTTTCGGCCCGAGACGCCCGGAACGGCAGTCGTATGTGTTGGGCATCCACGTACGGCCCTCTTGCGTTACCATAGGGCCGGTCGATAGACCACCACACATGGGCAACTATCTCTTCGCTTCGCCTTCGTTCTTCTCGGGAGTTGCCCGCGTCGTCGATCTTGGCGGCGTGTTCGATGACTACAACGTACATCGCACGCCCAGGGAAGCCGACGAAGCGGGCCTGCGAGCCGACTGGGAAGAGGTAGGCAGGGATCTGAAGGCTTGCTTCCTCGCGGAATCGGAACGGCAATCAAAACCGATCCGTGAGCAATAAGTCGAAGAACGAGCGTCGGCCGGCGATTCCTCCGCTTGGTGATCTGGTGAGCCAACGCTCGATCCAGACAACATCTACAACCCAGGGGCCGATCCCCTCAGGCGCAGAGCTTCAACGCTACGAGTCTGTGATGCCTGGGGCGGCCGACCGCATCTTCAAGATGGCGGAAACAAACCAGACGCACCGCCATGCGATCGAAGCCAAGGTGGTCGATGGAAACGTCACATCTCAGGCGCGCGGTCAACTTTTCGCATTCATTTTGTCGCTTGTGATCGTGGCCGCTGGTGGCGTCCTGCTGTATCTCGGCAAGACGAGCACAGGGCTTTGGTTGATCCTCGGAGATGTCAGCGTAATCGCCACCGTGTTCATCGGAGGCAAGCTGATTCAACGGAAGGAACGGGCCGAGCGACGGGCAGACGGTGGCGGATAGGCCTGCCCGCATGGAGACACCCGCTCGCAACCGCGTGGCCTTCCTGATCGCCCTGGCAATCGTGTGCGGTGCGGCAGCGTACGTGCTTGCGCCGCGACCTGATCGCTGGCGCATCGTCGAACTGCGTGGCTTGAAACCCATCTTGCTCGACACCCGCACCGGCAGAATCTGGGAGCTGGGGGCTTACGACAAGCGCGAGCTGAAGGAACACCCAGACTGGATGGACGAGCCGATCGACCTCGACAGGATCATGAACACGAAGTACGCGCCAACGGACAGCGCGATGAAGCCGGACGGATCGCCAGCGTCAAAGTGAACCATGACCCCACTCCGGACGAATTCACCTGACTCGGTACACGGGAGAGACGGCCCCGCATGGCCGTCCTTGATCCGCCTCCAAAGGGAACGCGCCCTTGCTTGCGCTAGTCCTACCGCGGCCCCTGCGAGGACCGCCACAAGTCGAGGCTGGGTGCGATCCTAGAGAGAATCTGGTACCAGCCATGCAGGGCAGTTTTCGACGGCGCCTGAGTGCCCCGCGCGGAGCGGAGGTCTCAAGTGACCGGTAGGCTTGCGGCGAAAGCGCACCATTTACACCGCATAATGTGCGGTGATTGTGCTCGCGCTTGCGGCGAAAACGGACTACACTCACCGCACATTATGCGGCGAAAACTTTACATCCACGAGAGGACAACCTGGCCCAAGCTCACCTGGGAGGGCACGGAATTGACCGCGGCCCTGGCAGCCGTGCGCCACAAGCAGGGACGGCTGCTTGGGAAGATGGAAGGTCTTGGATTCGATCTTCGCAACGAGGCGAATCTTGCAGCTCTCACCAGCGAAGTCGTGAAGTCCTGCGCCATTGAAGGCGAGGCTCTGAACCCTGAAGAGGTCCGTTCTTCCATTGCCAGCCGTCTTGGGCTCGAAGTTGCCGGCCTCCCCAAGGCCAGCCGTGACGTAGAGGGGATCGTAGAGGTATTGCTCGATGCCACTGGAAACTTCAAGGCGAAGCTCACTGAGCGGCGTCTCCTCAATTGGCACGCCGCACTTTTCCCCACGGGTCGCAACGGCATGGGACGCATCACAGTCGGCGCCTGGCGCAAGTCCGATTCGGGGCCGATGCAGGTCGTCTCCGGTCCGATGGGGAAGGAGAGGGTGCATTTCGAGGCCCCCGAATCCGACCGTCTCGAGGCGGAGATGGCCCGGTTCCTCACTTGGTTCAACGCGCCGGCCCCCACCGATCCCGTGCTGATGACCGCAGTCGCGCATTTTTGGTTCGTCACGGTCCATCCGTTCGACGATGGCAACGGTCGAATCGCTCGCGCGATCGCGGAAATGGCGCTCGCGCGCGCCGACGGAACGAAGGAGCGCTTCTACAGCATGTCCTCACAAATTGCGGCCGAGCGGAAGGACTACTACTTGCAGCTTGAGAGGGCGCAAGCCGGGGATACCGATATCACCGGCTGGCTCGTGTGGTTCCTTGGCTGCCTAGATCGCGCCCTCGATGGTGCAGAACTCGCGCTCGCCGCGGTGATGAACAAGGCCAAACTCTGGCAGGGGATCAACCGGCGGCCGGTCAACGAACGGCAGCGACTGGTCATCAATCGAATGCTGGGGGCATTCGTGGGCAATCTCACCACATCCAAGTACGCCAAGCTCGCGAGTTGCTCTAACGATACAGCGCTCCGCGACATCCAGGAGCTGTTGAAGCGCCGCGTGTTGATTTCCAACGACGGCGTCGGCCGAAGTACAAGTTACCGGCTTGGCGATCCAGAAAGTATTTCGGACCGGGAAACCTAGCTAACACGATCCTGTAGAAACGCGGTCGGGTTCGCTGTGCTTGAGAATCTGCGCGTAGGCCCGTCGGCGCGCCCGCTGGCGAGGATCCCGTGCAGTCCGAAAAATGGAGCAGCAGCCGTGCCCGGCTCAAACTGAAATTATTCGAGGTCGTGTGCCCTAGCAGTCCGTCTAAGAAGGCGCCGTAGCGAGGCACAGCGGGCGAAGGCGAGGCAAGGAGCGCGACGAAACGGCGGCAGGGGTCCACGTTGGAGCGCGAAGCGCTCGTAGCGAAGGCTCCTGAGGAGCCTTCGCAGCGGGGGCGGCCTTCCTGGCCGCTGAGCACCATTTTCCGAGCGCGACGCGGCATCGCCGAAGCG
>JAYUOR010000455.1:0-9015 GCA_043760765.1 Planctomycetota bacterium
CGTACATCGTCATGACCTGACCGCCGAGCATCTCCTCCTTGGTCACGAATTTGACCACGCCGTCCTCAATCTTCCAGCGCAGACTCTCGGAGACCTCGACGATCGTGTCGAGCACCTTCTTGACGCTCTGGTCGGGCAGTTCGAGCTTGACCGTCTGTGCTCCTTCGTCGAGGTCCGTGCTGACCTTGCTCGAGATCACGAAGTTGACGCCGGTCAGCGTCTGCAGGAAGTTGGCAACTTCGGAGAGCGGGGATCCCGCGCCATCCGGGCCGGTGAATCGCACGGTGAAGCGCACGCTCTCCAGGCGATCCAGCACCGCCTTTCTTTCGCTGTCAGACTCGCCGCGGGTGCCGACGAATTCCAGCGCGGTGCGCGCGCTGACTTCCTTCCAACGCTTGGGATCGAAGACGAGCGTGTCGATCTGCGGAACGTCCATCACATCGAGCTCGTCGAAAGTGCGCTTCCACTGCTCGCGGTAGTTCCGGCGCGTGGTTTCGTCACGCTTGTTGTGACGCGCGAGTTGGGCGGATGCGCGCAGCGTCTCGGCCTTGTCGTTGCCCGGGTCCTCGAGCAGGACCTGATCCATCAGCGCTTCAGAGCGCTCGTAGTTCTCGGCCAGGAAGGCTTCGTTGGCCTGGTTGTAGAGCGTTTGCAGCTTGTTCTCGCGGTACTCGCGCTGGGCGCGCTCCTTCTCGAGCTTGGCAAGTTCGGCCTGCTTGCGGGCGTCTTCGACGCGTGCCGTTTCGGCATCGGCACTCAGCTTGACGGCCTTTTCGAGCATGCCGGTAACCAACTGCTCATCGAGCGAGCCGGTCGCGATCAGCGGGTGATAGCGCAGCACCAGTTGTGCCTGACGGTAGTAGTCGACGGCCTGGCCATAGTTGCCGGCGCGCATCGACTCGTCGCCCATGGTTTGGGCGGCCTCGGCCGTCAGCCGCGCCTGGGCTCGGCGCACGACTTCTGCGTCCTGGGCGTCCTTGATGAACTCGCCTGCTTCCGAAAAGCGATCGCCCATCAGCGCTTCGACCTTATGGATGCGGTCGCGAGCGTCCTGGCTCGACGGCATGACATCGAGGGCGTTGCTGAAGTGCTTCAGCGCGCCTTCGACATCGGCCTTCGACAGAGCGTCGTCGCCAAGACGGATGTACTCCGCCGCGAGCACGCGCTGCTTGTCGAGTCGGGCCTGGACGATTTGTGCGTCCTGGCCAGCGGTGTCCTGCGCCGGCTCCTGCATCGCTGATGCCGGAATCGGCTCAGCGACCGCAGCCGATTCGCCAGCGGCCGCATCCGGGGATGCAGCCGACTCGACGTCGAGCATTGCAGCCTCGGGCGTCGCCGGCGACTCGGTCGAGTCGTTGGAGGTTGTGGAGCGGCACGACCAGGTGCCGAGGAGGAGAGCCGACGAGAGCAGAAGGAAGCGCAAGCGCATGAGTACGGTTGCCTCGCTGACCGCGCGGTAGTGGGACCGGCGGTGCTTCGGTGCTGGGGATAGCCCGACCGCGGGGTTGCGGCCGGAGGGAGTGGTCGTCGCGACGACCGAGGGGTGGAACTTTTGGGAGCGGTCCGGCTCGCGAACCCGGTCGACAGATTCGAGGAAGTCAGCGCGCGGCGCGCGTGGATCCGCAAATCGAGGACGTGAGGAACTCGGTCCAGAATCACCCGTGCGCGTGACGAGCGGGGGCTCGTCGGCGTCCGGGCAAGGGGGGGGAGCATAGCGGTGCCGACCGAAGGGGTCAATCGCGCAAACCGAGCCGTCTCCTGCCCTGACAATTGAAAGAGCGTTCGAGTCAGTGGCTACCCGACCCCTCAGGCTTGGTTACCGCGGCCCCCCGGAACGCGGCTCGGGCCTGGCTAGGCCCAGTTCTACCATGGCCAGTTGGATGTCCTTCCAGCACTCGGCCTTCTCGCCGGGGCTTCGCAGCAGATAGGCGGGGTGAAAAGTAGGCACGATTTTTCTGCCGTTGCGCTCGTGAACGCGAGCCCGCAGGCCCCCGAGCGACGAATCCGACTGGAGCATGTGCTTGCTGGCGTGGCCGCCGAGCGGAATCACGACCCTGGGGTCGATCAATTCGATCTGCCGGTCGAGCCAGGGCGTGCAGAGTGTCTTTTCGACGTCCGTCGGGTCGCGATTCTCTGGCGGGCGGCATTTCAGTACGTTGGCGATCACCACGTCCTCGCGTCGCAGGCCCATGCCCTTCGTGATGATGTCGGTTAGCAGCGCACCGGCACGGCCGACGAAAGGTACTCCCTGCTCGTCCTCGCTGGCGCCCGGAGCCTCGCCGACGAACATGACCGGCACTCTTCCGCTTCCGTCCATGAAAACGGTCTGCTTTCGAGTCCGGCACAGGCTGCAGGCCGTGCAAGCGGCGACAGCTTCGCGAAGGCTCGTCAGATCCTTGCAATTCGCCGCCCGCGCGCGGATCTCGCGCGCCTGGATCTCGGCAGCCTGCAGGGCGATCTGCGCCGGTTTCTTCGGTGCGGCGTCGGTGAGGCGTGTGGCCGGCTGGGGCTCGGACGCGCTCTCCTTAATAGGAAGGGGGCGCTGGGGAGTGCCGGGAAGTGCGCTGGTCGGAGGAGACACGCGCGGCGCAAGCGGACTTGCTCGTGCGGTTTCGGCTGCCGCGGGGGCCAGGGATTTTCGCTGCCCGCGCCGCTCGAGCCGGCGCGCGTGCGCGGAGAGGGCGGAAGCCAGCATGGCCAATTCATCCCTCGGCCCCTGGTCAGATTCCGCTGCCATGTCGGCCGAGATTAGCATCGTCTTGAAGAACTCCCCACCCCGAATCGAGTCAGTGCGCGCCGGAGGGGCGCCACGGAGCCAGGCTCAGCATCCTTACGGCAGTCCGACAGCTCGCGCCGCGAATCGCCCTTGCGAGATCGGGCCCGGCGCGGTGACATCCTCGGACCATGCGACAACTTTGGATCCCGATTCTGCTCGGGCTGGGGTCGGTCGGCGGCTGTTCGAAGGACTCCGCCGCGCCGCCCACGTCCGCCGCGGCGCAACAACCTCCGCCGCAGAAGTCGAGTCCGATTTTCGCAGCGCAGTTACCGCACTCGCGCGATCCGCGGGTAGCGTCCTGCGCCAGCGCGCTCGAGACCGGCGATCTCAGCAGGGCCCAGGGCCTGCTGCTCGAATTGGCCGATCTGGAATCGCCCGACACGACCTGTCTGCGCGCGCGCGTGCTTTCTTCACAGGGCGACCAGATCGGCGCGGTGCGCGAACTCGAGCAGGCGCGCATAACCTGGCCCAATCAGGGCGCGCTGTATGCGACAGCGGCCGAGATTCACGCCGCCAGCGGCCGGCTCGAATCGGCCCACGATGAAGTCCGCGCCGGACTTGCTGCCGCCGGACCGACAGCGGATCTTTCTCGGGCACGAGGTGTGCTCTGCCTGCTCCAACCGGGCGGAGCGAAGCAGGGCCTGGCGCATCTGCTCGACGCCATGCGGGCGGATCCCGAGCTCTTGTTCTGCAGGGGACCGCTCTCGGAAGCCCACCGCCTGCTCGCCACGGCCGCGTTGGCGAAACAGGACGCTCGCGAGGCCTTGGCCCACGCGCGCGAGGGTCTGAAGATCGAGCCCGACAACGCGGACCTGCGACTTCTGTGCGCGGACGCCTTGGTGGCCGCGGGCGACTTTGACGAAGGCCTGCCCGCCTATGAGGCACTCGCGCGCGGCGGGCGCGATCTCGGTGCGTCGCTGATGCTCTATTATCAAAAGGGCGCGACCCTGGCCCTGGTCGAGGGTCGCCAGGAAGTTGCCTTTGCGCGTTACCTGCGCGCGCGACAGCTGGGCGCCACGAATGAGGAACTGGGGCTTGGCGCGGGCATTCTGGGGCGCGCCGTCGTGCAAGCTCAGAGCGCGGCGGACACGGCTTGTGCGCAAGAGCGCTTCGACGATGCGCGTAAGGAACTCGATCGGCTGCTTGTGATCGAGCCGCTGGACTTGGCCGCGAAGACCCAACTCGGCGTCGTCTGCTTCAAGCTGAAGGACTTTGCTTCGGCCAGCGCCGCCTGGCGCGGAGTGCTCGAAATTGCTGAGAAAAGCGCAGTGACATTGCCTGAGCCCGTGCACCTGAACCTGGCGCGTTCGCTCTACGCCGAAGGCAAGAGCGCTGAAATCAGACAAGTCTGCGAGCAGTACCTGGCCAAGGAACCGCAAGGCGAATGGGCCGCGCAGACGCGCGAGATGCTCGAGCGCCTCAGCCGCTGAGCACGCTCAGAGTTGCTCCTTGCCACCAAGCGCCTGGTAGCGCGCGAATGCCGCCGCCGCGCGCTGCTTGTCGTCGAGCTTCAGGTACAGCCGCGCCAGATCGAGATGGGCGGCCGCGAATTTCGCGTCCCGTCCCGCGCTGCCGCCGAGCATTGTCTCCAAATCGGAGCGCGCGTCGTTGTCGCGACCCTCGAGCCGCGCGATCACCGCGCGGTTGTAGCGCGCGATGTCGAGCGTCGCATCGAGCTCGAGCGCGCGGTCGTAACTCTTTTTCGCGCCCTTGAGGTCGTCCTGTTTGCGCTGCGTCTCGCCGAGCGCCATCCAGCCGCGCGCGAAGTCCGGCGCGATGGCGAGCAGCTCATCTAGCACGGCGCGTGCGGCTCCCGCGTCGCCGGCTTCGAGCCAAAGTTGCGCAAGGCCCAGTCGTAGCAAGGGCTCGCGCGGATTCTCGCGCACCTGCAGGAGCCGCGCGCGGTAGTAGCTGTGCCAGCGGCCGAGGGCTTCCTCGCGCTTGGCGCATTCCATCGTGCGTTGTCCGTCCTGTCTCCGCGAGGCTTCCACCGCGAGCAAATGCCAGGCGCCCGCGGCTTGTGCTGAACGCGGCTCCAACTCGAGGAAACGTTGGATCAGAGGCAGGGCCTGATCCCACTCGCCGCGCCGCGATCGCGCACGCCCCGCGAGCAGCCAGGCATCGTTCGTCGCGGGCGTGCGCAGCGTCTTCTTTTCGCTGTCCCACAACAAGGAGAGCACACCATCGAGGTCGTCCGCTTCGAGCGCGAGTCGCGCGCGCTCCGCGACGATGTACTCGCCGGGCGCTGCATTCGCTGCTGTGTCGAGCAGCTCGTGCGCCTGCTTCAAGAGTGCTGTCCGGTCGAGTGCGCGCGACACGAGCGCGATCGCGCGCGCATCCTTCGCCAGCGCTCCATCCTTGGCGACGAGCGCGCGGCCGTCGCGCAGGACCTCGTCGGGCAGATCGAGGTCGAGGCTTTCTCTCCAGCTCGCGAGCCGCGCGTCGACCGATACCTCGGGCGTTTGAATCGCGGGTACGGGCTGCGCCGCGGGCGGTTGCTGCGCCTCCGCAGCGAGCGCAAGCACGCCGAGCGCGAGACAGGTCAGCGCGCGCGCGGCGCTCAAGGCAACTTCTCCTCGGCGATGACGCCCTTGCCTTCGCGCACGGTCAAGCACCGATCCGCGAGGCCGCCGCCGAGAGCCTCGATCGCGCCCGAAGGCCAGACGATCTGCAGCTGCACATACTCGACTTCGCCGCCCAGGCCGAAGAAAGCCCACGGCGATGAAGCCGACTGATAGCCACAGGCGGTCTGAATTTCGATGTGCTGAGTGCTCTCGACACCATTCGCATCGCGCGCGCGCAACTCAACGCGCGCGCCGTGGGCATCGGCCGGCGTGCGCGGCGTTTTCGCCGAACGCTCGACCGGCCCAAGGCAGCGCACGACCAAACGGTGGCCCTGACCTTTGCTGCGGTTGATTCCCAGCGCCGCCGGCCCGTCGATGCGCGCGAGCACGAGATCGAGATCGCCGTCGCCGTCGAGATCTCCGATTGCCGATCCGCGTGCGCCGAGTTTCGGAGCCAGGATCGAATCGGGCCCGTCCGCGATCACCGCGACGACTTGTCCCTGCGGGGGCAGGCGCCACAGGGTCGCCGCCTGTCCATAACTCGTGCCGGTGCCCGGCGCATCGGCCTGGGGATAGACGTGTCCGTTGGCCGTGAACAACTCCAGCGCACCGTCGGCGTCGACGTCGAAGAGCTGCACGCTCCACGAAAGCAGCGCCATCGACTCGCGCCCGAGTCCCATGCGATACGTGCGATTGTCGAAGCCGACGCGCGCGCCGAAGTACAACTCGGTCGGCTCGCCGGAAAAGTTGGTCAGCGCGAAATCGAACAGCCCGTCGCGGTCGATGTCACCGACCGCGATGCCCATGCCGGCTTTGGGCGCGCCGTCGATGCTGAGCGCCACGTTCGCGGCATAGGCGCGATCCTGGAAGACACCCTTGCCGTCGTTGATCCACAGCGAATTGGCCACGCTGTCGTTGGCCACGTAGACATCGCTGTCGCCGTCGTTGTCGGCGTCGAAGACCGCGACGGCGAGCGCGTAGGCAGGAATCTGATCGCGCAGGGCCGTCGCCGTGCGATCGTCGAACGTGCCGTCGCCGCGGCCGAAGAGCACGCGATTCAATTGCTTGGCCATGCCGTGGGGCCCGCAGAAAACATTCTGGCCCTTCCAGCGGCAGGGAATGGCGAGCACGCCTTCACCGACGTGGCCGAGCGGCGGATGCTCGGGATCGAGATCGAGGTACTGCCCGACGAAGAGATCGAGGTTGCCGTCGCGATCGAAATCGGCGAGCGCGATCGATGTCGACCACCACGGGGCGATCTCGCTCTTGCGCGCCACTCCCGGCACGAGTCGCGCGCCGCGCGCGCCTTCGATCTCCGGAATCAGATTCGATTTCGGTGCCGGTTGCAGTCGGCCGTCGGGCCCCTGCAGCAAGCGCTCGAGCCCGCCATATCCCGCCGCGACCAGGTCGGTATCGCCGTCGCCGTCGATGTCGCCAGTCGCAAGTCCCGTCCACCAGCCCGAAAGCCCGGGCCCGGCCGCGCGCGCGAAGTGGCCCGTGCCGTCGTTGAAGAAGACTTCGAGATCGGCGCCGGGCCCGCTGATCAATTGGGCAAGCTTGGGAAGCCCCTGGCTGAAGACCAGGTCGAGGTCGCCATCGTTGCCGAGGTCGAGCAGCGCGACTCCCGCGCCGTTGGCCTCCAGGATCGTGCGTTTCTCTTGCTCGCCGGAGCGATTGACGTAGTCGATGCCCCGGGCTAGGGCTTCGTCGCGCAGGAGAATGGACGAGGCTCCGATTCCGCGGGTCGCAGTTGCCGGGGGCGCGGCGCCGGCAGCCGCCTTCGGGGTCGCCGGGGCAGCCTCGGGCAGGGTCGTGTCCGTGCACCCTGCGGCGATCGCAAGCAGGCAGGGCCACGCGGCTTGGAATCGATTTCGAGATCCGGGCGCGGCCGGGGGGAATGACATGGGCTCATCATGGGGGAGCGACGCGGCCCACGGAAGCGCTGCGCTGGATCGAGCGAGAACCACTGGGCTTTCTTGCGCCTTCGAGCCCGCTCCGATACCTTGTTGCGTCCTGCGCCGCAGCCTGAAATCGGCGGGGAACCCATTTGAGCCAGCGCTCCAAGAATCTGCTCGAGGCCTTCAACCAATCGAAGGCCCCGGAGAAGTCCGCCGAACCTGTGGCGCCGCCGCGTGGCAGCGCGCCCAAGGTAGGGGGACCGTTCGCGGATGCCGTGCCCGCGGCGCGCGCCAAGGAGCAGCCCAAAGTCTACGGAGTGCGCTCGGACGCAGCCCGTTCGCCCCGCGAACGACTGCGCGTCGTCGTGCTCTGCGCGAGCATCGCGGTAATCTTCTTCTTCGTCGGTCGCGTGTCCGCGCCGTCGGTGGGAGCGGCGGAAAAGGCGCAGGCTGCTGCGCCGGGTGCGACGCCGCAACCGGCTGTGACTCCGCCGGCAGCGAAGCAGATCGATGTCCAAGGCAATGACGCCGCGCTGATAGACCCGGCGAATCAGGCGACGATCCTCGCCTGCACCTACAAACTCAGCGCCGAGAACACCACCGCCGCCAAGGTCTGCAGAGCGCAACTCGTCGAGCAGGGTCTGGCGGCTTCGGTTTTTCAGAATCCGACCAAGAAGCAAATCTACATCCTCGTCGGCGCCGCCCCGCGGCAAGTCGACCTCGACGGCATGCTGGTTCGCGTCAAGAACGCGACCTCGGATCGCGGCAAGCAAGAATTCAAGGACGCCTACGCAGTCCCGATCGACAATTACGTCGTGCGCAAAACTCACTGATCGCTCGCACGCTCGAGCTCTCCCGGCCACCGCGCCACTCTCCAACATTTCACCTCCATGTCCATCCACTCTTCCCTCCGCGGCATCAGCACTCTGGTCGGCGAGCGTTCTGTCCTCACGCGCAGCGAACGGCTTCAAATCCTCGTGAAGAAGGGCAAGCTCGACACCAAGACGGGCTCGGCCTACCGCATGCCCAAGGTGCGCACCAAGTTCAAGATCGCGGGCGCCAAGAAGGCTCCCAAGGCAGCAGCCGCCGCCGCGGGTGCGACGCCCGCAGCCGGCGCTCCGGCCGCGGGTGCAAAGCCCGCAGCCGCACCCGCGAAGGAAGCCGCTCCGAAGAAGAAGTGATCCGGCCGGCGCCTGTGCGCCGGTTTCGATCGCTTCCTCTCGTGTCCGCGCCCGATTCCAACCATGGGCGGCTCGAAGCTCTTGCAGACCAGTCAATCAGCCCCCGTCATGGAAATCTTCGCCTCGTTTCAGGGCGAAGGACTTTTCGCCGGCGAGCCGCAGGTCTTCGTGCGCCTGCGCGGTTGCCCGCTGCGCTGTGCGTGGTGCGACACGCCGGGTTCGTGGCATGTGGACGGCGGTTCCACCGCGCGCCTCGCAATCTTGGGTGACGCGCCGCATTCGACGCGCCGCGTCGCTTCGGTCGCGACACCTTTCCAGGTGGCCTGCTGGATCGCGGAAGTCGAAGCCGGAACTCCGCGCACTGTCAGCGTCACCGGCGGCGAGCCTTTGATGTGGCCTGAATTCGTGCAGGGATTGTGCGGCATGGTCGGCGAGCGCCGTGTGCACCTTGAAACGGCCGGCGCCCATCCGCGTTCGCTGGCGCGCGTGATCGACAGTGTGGAGCACATCTCGCTGGACCTGAAACTGCCCGCGGACATGGGACCCGTCGAGCCGCTCGACGGTCCCGACTTCGAAGCCTCGCCGCGCAGCGCAGC
>JAYUOR010000456.1:0-9001 GCA_043760765.1 Planctomycetota bacterium
CTTCGTAGCGGAACACGCCCACCAGTTCCTTGCCGACGAAAACGGCATCGGGCTTCTCGTTGGAGTTGAACGGCCCCATGATCGAATAGGCCGCTCGACCGAGTGCGTCCGGGTCTGGACTCGAGTTCAACAGCGAACCATCGAAGACCGGCCCCTTGTACTCGTAGCTAGGCAGCCCGAAGTGCGACCAAAGCACCTCCGTACCGTCCGTGTACTTGCGAAGCCAAGCCCCGCATGCCGCCCGTGCGATCTCCGCGGCATAGGGCGCTGTGACGCGGTTGTTTTCCTGCTCGTCTTGGAGCCTTCCAACCATCACGCGCCGCGGTTCGTAAATGCCGTAGGCAAGCAGGGCTGCAACGCCCAAAACGCGCGAGAGTCTATGGGAAACGAGCGTGCCGCTCGGTTGTGGGGCCGCGATCGTGGAGAATCCATGGTACGCGGAATGCGCAGTAATCACTGCGAGGATGACGAGCAGGAAAGCCGGCAACACCACGTACCACGGGTAGGGATCGCCAAGATCGATCATGGCATAGGCCGTCAACGTCAGCACGAGCCAAATCTGGATAGCCGAACGTGCGAGCCGCCCCGTGGGCGCAACGGGTAGGAGGAACGAGAGCAGCGCCGGAAAGAACAACATCGGCAGATTGAAGCGCAGGTGGTCGATCATCCACATCGGGTTGAACCCCCCGGGAGTTTCCGCATGGATCTTGGTCAACATCGAGTTCGGGACAACCGACCCGAATGCGATCAGGAGAATCACAAAGGTCGGTGCCGCTGCGGCGAGGGCGCTGACGGCTTGACGCCAGGGGAATCGACGCTCGAGGAAAAGCCAGGCGATCGTGAAGGCAATGGGCGCGAACGCGCCGTCGAGCTTGTTGGCGACGAGCAGACCCAACGCGATGCCCTGGAAGATCCGGTTGTCGCCGTTGAGAGATAGGAACAGCAATGCAGCGAAGAGGCACGTGAGCGTCGGCTCGAGGGCGTCGAACTGGTAGCTCAGGACGAACTCCGAGCCCCAGAAGGCAGGGATGCACACCAGCGCTGCAAACAGCGACCAGTAGCGCGCGAACGCATAGAAGAGCAGCGCCGACGTCGCAGCCGCGGCCGGAATCGCGATTGTCAAGATAGCGACCTTCGGCGAGAGCCCGAGCGCCAGGAAGCCGGCCAGGACCAGTGTGTAGAGCGGGTTCGACGCCCCGTTGACTGCCTCGCCCGCGTTGTAGTTGAAGCCCTGCCCTGTTGCGATCCGCTCGGCGTAGCGCATGGTGATGCCGCCGTCGTCCGTGAGGAACGCCGATGTGTCGAGGTTTGCCGCGTACCACACCGAAAGTGCGAAGACGAGCAGACTGAGAGCGAGCAACGTCTTGCGGTTGAGGATAATCATGCGCTGAAGGCAGGGGCAGGGTCGGCGACCAGACGGAATTGTAACCGCACGCGGGATCACTTTCCGCGCCATGGGTGCCAGGCCCGGGTTCGGAGCGGTTCCCGAGCAGGTCGCGCTCGCCGGTCCGTCTTGCTTCGCCCGAGGTGCGACACGCGTTCACAGGATTCTTTGACGCTTCGAACGAATGCAAGCACCTCGAGAGATTCCTGATGGGCCCGCTGAGATCACGCCAGAGGCGGCAACACGCTTATGTGCGGCAGAATCGACTCTTGTTGACAAGAGGCAGGCTCGACCGAGTCAGAATCAAATGAACGACAAACCAGAGCGTTCTCGTTGCCCGTAGCCGTCACCCTTGGACTGTGATCGCTCCATGAGCTGAGCGAGCCGGCCGTGCGCTGAGTCCGCAGAGCGAGCGCAGCACGTCAGTTCTTCGGCAGCTGATACAGCGCGATCCACGGGCCCGGCCGATCGACGCGCCAGAGTCCGCTCAGCGGAAAATCCATTTCGGTCGGCAGAAACGCTTCTGGTGTTTCGCCACGGCCCGATCGCGAGGGATCGATGGTCCAGACTTGTTTCCACGCCGCAGTGAGGTCGGCAAGTAACGGCGCGGAGCGATCATTCGGCCGGCGATTGACCAGCACGAAGTGCGAGACGTGCAGGACCTTGAACATGTCCAGCGGCGTCGCGGCCATCGCGCGCCGTTCACGGTTGACGCCGTACTCCTGCTCCACGTCGTCGAAGCCGAACAACTCTTCGACGAAAAAGGCGTGGATCCCCGGCTTGCCGCCGCTGGCATAGTCGAACTTCTTCATCTGCTCGAGCCGCCGCTCTTCGCGCGTGCGCAACTCGCGCCATGCGGCAAGCTCCTCCAGCGACGCTCGCGAAAGATCGACCTGGGGCCCATAGTGGTCGATCGCGACGTACGCATCGCGATTCGCGGGCAGGGCGAATTCCTCGAGTTTGCGCTCCGCTATGGCGCGCGTGTCTTCCTGGCGAAGTAGCCAGACCAGGCGCGCGGACTGCGCGAGCGGCAAGACGAAAAGCAGCGCGAGTGCAACGCGTCCGAGTCGACGTTCGAGCACGAGTTCACAGACGACGCCCGCCGGCAGTGCGAGCAGCACGGTCAGCGGCAGGAGATAGCGCACGTGATCGGACGGGTTGAACAGGAAGAACACGGCGTACACGAGCGTGAACACCAACGGTCCGCGCAGGCACACCGAGCGCCACGACAGGAACAAACCAAGCGCGCCGAGACCCAGCAATACCGGGTCGTATCCGAAAAGCCCGCGACTGAGATGCACGAAGGAATGCCAGGAAAATCCCAAGCGCAGGGATTGGCCTCCGATCGAGGGCAAGCCTGCGGCGCTGGTCGTGCCGACCACTTGCTCGTTCTTCACCGCACCGTGCACGAAATAGTAGACGTGTCCGCAAACGACGCCGACGACCACGCAGGCGATCGCCGCGAACAATGCCCATTTCAGGCGCTGCTTGAGCGCGTCACCGCTCCACTGCGCAGCGCCCTGCGCGCTGAAGCACCAGGTTGCCGCGGTCAGGAACGCGAAGAAACCACCGGCCTGGTGCGTCGCGAAGGCGAGACCGGCGAAAACGCCTGAGAGCACGATCCAAAGTCCGCGGCCACTGTTGGCGTAGAGCACGCAACTCCACAGACAGAGTGCTCCAAAGAACACGACGATCACCCAAGGACGTTCCATCACCGACATCTGCAGATGCAACAGCCCCGTTGCCGCCAGGAACATCCCCGCAAGCGCGCCCAATTGCAGCCCGGCGGCGCGCGCCGCGAAAAAGACGACCAGCGCCGTCAGCGCGCCGAAAATCGCCACCAGCGCGCGCGCGGGCAAAGCCACGCGCTCCGGCTTCTCGCTGATCAGCGCGCCGAATTCTTCGGCGTCGTGCCACTCGCCGCGCAGCTTCCCCAGCGCGTACTGCGTGCCGTACACCGGCAGCAGCATGTATGGCATCAAGTACGGATACGACGAGTACTTGCCAACCGGCGGCGCGAGGTCGTGATCCTTGGCCATGCCCAGCGCCGCGCGCATTGCATGCGTATCCGGCACGTAGTTGCGCGGCAAGCCGTGCTGCAACGGCAACCAACGCAAACCCAGGGCCAGCGCGAACAGGACCGCGACCCACAGGAAACGGCGTCCGCGCGGCGCGCTGTTCGTCACTTGTCCGGGTCGACTTCGAAGCGCTTGAGGAACACGTCGATGTCGTCGACGTCCTCGAGCTTGGTGATCAGAAGTTCCATCGCCTCGACGAAATTCATCTTCAGCAGCACGCGCCGCAGGATCTGAATCTGCTTCAGCCGCCGCGCACTGAGCAACTTCTCTTCCTTGCGCGTGCCCGATTTTTCGATGTCGATCGAAGGAAAGATGCGCCGGTCGGAAAGCTTCCGCGAGAGCACCAGTTCCATGTTTCCGGTGCCCTTGAACTCCTCGAAGATCACCTGGTCCATGCGACTGCCGGTCTCGACCAGCGTCGTGCCGAGAATCGTCAGACTGCCGGCCGTCTCCGTGTTGCGCGCCGAGCCGAAGAATTGCTTGGGCCGTTCCATGGCGCGCGAATCCAGTCCGCCGGACATGGTCTTGCCGCTATTGCCCAGGACATGGTTGTACGAACGCGCCATGCGCGTGATCGAGTCGAGCACGAGCACGACATCCTGGCCGAGCTCCACCAGGCGCGTCGCGCGCGCCCAGACCGCTTCGCACAACGCAACGTGATTGTCTGCGCGCTCGTCGTTGGTCGAAACGAAGACCATGCCCGGCGGCTTGATGATGCGCTTCCACTCGGTCGCCTCTTCGGGCCGCTCATCGACGAGCAGCACGAAAAGTTGCACGTCGGTGTAGTGCTCCTGGATCCCGCAGGCGAACTTCTGCATCAGGATCGTCTTCCCAGAACGCGGCGGCGCGACGAGCAGACCGCGCGTGCCGCGGCCGATCGGGCAGATCAGGTCCAGAATCTTCAGCGACACATCGCCGGTCTGGTTGCCGAGTTCATAGTGAAAATCGGGATCGATGCTTACGAGTTTCTTATACGAGACGACGTCCGCGACCTCGCGCGACGGCTTGCCGTCGACTTCGATCACATCAGCGAGTTGCCAGGGGCTTTGACCCTGCCCGCGTTGCAGCGGACCGCGCACCATGGCGCCGTCGCGCAGCTTGTGGCGCGCGACGAGGTGCGGCGGTACGAAGACGTCATCGTTCGACGGGAGCAGCTGGCGCTCGGGCGAGCGCAGGAAACCGGTGGCGCCCTTGTCGCCGATGAACATGCCCACGGTTTCCGGTTGCGGCTCGGGCGCAGCGTGATGCACGGGAGCAGCGGGTGCGTGGTGATGCTGGGGGCGCTGGCCGCCGAATTTCTGGCCCGAACGCTGCTGTTGCTGCACGTGCGGCTCCGCCTGCATGCCCGGGCCATGCCCGCCTGAGGGCGGAGGTCCGCTGGGACCGCCGGGCCCCCCGCGCCTGCGACGACGCCTGCGACCGAAGCGGCCACCGCGTTCGCCGAACTCTCCGCCGCCGCTGTCGCCCTGGTCACCCTGACGCTCACGGTCAGGGCCGGAAGGCTCGCCGCCGCGTTCGCCCGCGAAGCCGGGCTGACCCGCATCTGCGCCGGGCCGCCCCTCGAAGGTGCGCTGACTCTCCGCTTGACCGTCTCGGGATGCGTTGAACATCTCGCTCTGATCGGGATGCTCCCGGCGCGGTTCGTCATGAGCCCGGCCACCCTCGCGAACTTCGCCGTCAGGCGGTCGCGGCGGAAAGCCGTCAACAGGGGCATGAGCGCCGGAATCCGGCCGGCTTGCCCCTTGGTCTCCATCCTCGCGCTGACGATTCCGGCGCCGTCCGCCACGGCGTGCGTGGCCTCGGCGATTTTCGGGCTTGCGCCAATCTTGGCGCGGATCGGAATCCGGGCCCTCGGGACGGGGACCGCGATCGTTCGGAGCTCCTGCCTGGGGTGCTGCAGGCTCGAAGGATCGAGGCGCTGGACTCGCAGTTGGCGCGGCCGCAGCAGGCGGAGCACCCTTCGACGGAGCTGGCGCGGCGCGCGGACGAGCCCGCAGCGCCTCGGGCGGAATGTCCATCGCTCCGAAGGGCACGGAGTCTGGATCGAACGAACGGTGTTGGTCGTCGCGTGACAAGCCTGGTCCCTCTTGAGTGAGGTTGGAGAGCGCTCGCCTCGCCCGTGGCCCACCCTGCGGGCGGAAACGAGGCTCGGCGCGAGCAGCGCCACCGGAAAGTGCGGCCGCCCCGCGCTCGACAATGAGGTGCGGACGGGTCGGATCGCGTTGTTCGACCTGGAGACCTCGATGCCGCCTACGGCGGCGAGGCGCGCACGGCGAGCCCCCCGATTCACTGAGGCAATACGGGGGGCCGGGCGCGGACGGGGAGACCGACTGCGGCGCAGTCGAAAGGCACGTGCCAGACGGATCACTCTGATCCACAGGCCAGGCACAGTGCGGGAGCATCCCCCGCTTCCAGGCAGCCAACGGGCTACCGACAGGAGAAAGCTTGCCCGATGCAAGGCCCTCGGGGAACAGGAAAAACAACTTTCTGCAGAGGGAGAGTCGCCGGGAACACCCGCGTGGGGTTCAGCGGCCGGGACGGAAGAGCGGACGGGCGTCCCCCAAGCGTGAGCGCAGGCGCGCAGCCAGTTCGACCCATTCTCCGTCGGAAGCGCCCGTGGAGAGGGCAGATTCGCCTAGCAACTTGGCGGCCTCGCCGAGCAGCGCTCGCGCGCGGTCGAACTCGGCGCGCGCCATCCGGCGCTCGGCCTCCACGGTCAATGCCTGGGCCAGACTCCGTCGATCGACATCCCCCGCGCCTGCCCCCTGCGCGAGTCGCGCTGCCGCGATCGAACTTTCCAGATAGCGATCGCCCAGCTTGGGATCCAGCCGGCCGTCGGCGCGCAGACCCTCGCGCAGTTCGCTGTCCGAAATGCGCCGTGCCCAGGCCGTGTTCTCCGGGTCGGCGCGCGCGAACTGGCGGGCAAGTTCCAAGGCATCGACCGGGCTGGCCCCGGATCCATGCCACTCGAGTACCCCGTCGAGCAGGTCGACCGCTTCGCGATCGAGCGCGTCGCGCACGTCCGCGATCGCCGGGCGGATGGCGATACCGGCGACGAGGCACTCGGCCGCCTGCGCGCGTTCGTCGACCAGCAAGTGCGCGAATCCCGAACCGAGCGCAGCGAGCGCGCGATAGTGATCGGCGCTGTCCTTGAAACTCTCGGTCATGCGCGTGCTCTGCTGGAAGGCAAGATCCGCGCGTTGGTAGGCCGTGATCGCCGCCACGGGATCCTCGGCGCGCCGAAAACTGTCACCCTCATGCATCGCGGCGTAACCGGTGTACCAGCGCGCCGCACTGGAATCGGGATACCGATCGGCGATGATCTCGCTCTGACGGCGTGCCTCGCGCGAGTAGCCGCGGTCCCAGACCGCCATGTAATACGCGCTGCGCAATTCCTGTGCGTCGGGGAAGTAATCGAGGCCGGCGCGGGCAATGGCGATTTCTTCGGCACGCCGGCCGAGCGCGGCGTGAAAGGCCGAAAGCGTCAGCCAGTCCGTCGCCGTCGCGACCGGAGACAATGCGGCGAGCGCGGCAGCGCTGAATCCACGCGCCATTCCGGCGGCTTCGATCGCCGCATCCTTGCCTGAGCGCGTCGCGAGCAAGCGCGCGCTTGCGTCCGCCAGCCAGCGCAGGCCCTCGAGCCTCTCGCGGGGCTCGGCGATCAGGCGCGCCGCGGCGGACAGTTGCACGGCGCCGGCTGCGGCCCGGCCGAGGAGTTGATCGATCGCCTTCGGATCGAGCGCGGGCAGAGCCGCGAGCGCTCCGAGCGCGGCGCGCTCTTGGGCTTCGTAGTCCGAGTTCAAGTACGCCGCGCGTGCGAGCAGAAGCCAGCTCGCGACATCGGCTGGGTTCTGCTCGAGCGACTTGCGGAACGCGTTCTGCGCGTCGCCGAGCAGCAACTGAACGCCGCTCGAATTCGTCTCGATGCGCGAGCGAGCCGCGCCGAGCGCGGCCTTGCCAAAACGCGCCAGGGCGGCGGCATCGTCGGGATGCGCGGCGAGATTCTCATCCGCAGCCTGCAGTTCCGCTTCCAGTGCGTCGGCGGGAGCCAATGCTTCGTCGGCGCGCCACGGCGCTTCGCGGGCGATGGCTCCCGCAGCGGCGAGCACGCGCGCAGGATCGATCGTGCCACCAGCAGCAGCGATCGCCGACGCAAGGGAATTCGGCGAGCCCAGCTCGCACAGACGCAACGCGCGCGCACGCTCGTTGACAGCCTCGCCACAGACGGCGAACGACAGCAGCAGCGAACGGTTCGCCGCGGCATTGCCGCCGAGCCCCGCGAGCGAGTCCAGCAATTCGGCGCGCGCGCCGATGCCCGGCTGGGACAGCACTTCCGGTGTGTCGGTCAACATTTCACGCAGCAGCGCACAGACCGGTTCCTCGAGACCGCGCGCGCGCGCCACGAGTGTCGCCAAGGGTGCCAGGCGAGCGGGTGCTTCGCCACAGCGCGCGAAGGCGATACGCAACGCTTCGCACGATCCGCGATTGCCGGCTTCGAGCAACGCGCGCAGGCCGTTCTCGACCTGTTCGAGCGGAGCGGGCGCCGCGAACAATGCTTCGAAGCGCGCGCGCTGACGGTTGTCGACGGCGCGCGCCAGAATGAGCCAGTCCTGCCGGCCGAGGTGCGCCGCGTCGATGGGCTGCAAGTCGGCTTCGACAGGCGCCGGGGCAAGCGACTGCACTTCGCCAAGTTTACGATCGAGGTCGCGCAGATCGAACAGCTGAAACAGGTCGAATACCTTCGTTCCGTCGCGCAGGATGAGCGCGTGGCGCGGCGCGATGCGCTCGCCGCCGAGGTACTTGTCGAACAGGATCGGCTCGAGCGCCATGGCCTCGGCGCTGGTGATCGCGCCCAGCCGCGGCGAGAGCACCCGCTGTCCCTCGAAGGTGTGGTCGCGCTCGGCGTGGCGGAAGGCGCTCGCGCCCACGCAAACAAAGCGCCGCGTCAGAGCGACGAACTTCGGATCGCGATAGCGCTCGCGCACGATGTTCTCGGAAGCCGACTCGCCGTCCATGTTGACTGCGATCAGCAGCGGGCGATTTTCCAAGGCCGAGATCGCGAGCGCGTCCTCGAGCGATCGTTGCCAGAAGATCTGACGCTCGATCGGAACGGGGCCTGAGAGTGGAGCGCGCACCGACGCTGTCGGGGCGGCGGCTTGCAGGGCGAAGAAGAGGGAGATCAGCATCGTGGGATCATGCGCGGGCGAACGACGACGGCGGGAGGACACGCGGCCGATTCACCAAATCGACTCGACTTCGGTGAGTCACTTGCCGAACCCTAGCGCCGGCGCTCGGCGGGAACTACACGGACCCAGCGGGCGTCGCGTGCAGGGCGCCCACAAAGGACCAGCGGCGTGCCCCTGGGGCGAATTCCCGCCCGGCTTGCCCCAGCCAGGGGCCTGTGCTCCGGCGACGATCGCGCCGTCGCGGAAAGTGTGGTCGGGGCGAGAGGATTTGAACCTCCGACCTCTGCGTCCCGAACGCAGCGCTCTACCAAGCTGAGCCACGCCCCGATTCCCAATGAAATTGGGCTGGAGAA
>JAYUOR010000457.1:0-3437 GCA_043760765.1 Planctomycetota bacterium
GCAAGGGCCTTCGCCGTGAATTCTTGCGAAGGCGTTCGCACGAGCGTTCGGGGCCTGTCTCGTCTTCATGTTTCGCTCAGCGCTCTTCGACCGGACCCGAGCAAGGCTCGACGTCCAGCCCTCAGCCGCGCCAGCCTGTTCAAAATACCGTCCGCAGCGACGTCAGCCGGCTACCGCGCTACTGGCCCCGGTCGCGCAACTCCACCAGTGCTTCGCCTGCGTCGAAAAGCTCGCATAGTTTGGGCCAAGAGCGCGAGAGCAATGACCTGACACGTGCGTTGGAACTGTTTCCAGCGGAGAGCCACAAGATGCGGGGCGGAGGCCCGCGACGGCGGAGCAACTCGAGAAAGTCGTGATCCTTGGTGAGCACGATCACGTCCGCTGCGCGTGCGCGATCAAAGATCTCGGGGTCCTTGGCGTCGCGGAGTCCGAGGTCGCGGAGTGCCGTTGCTTCAACCGCGAACTCCGCACTCATCCATCTCGCGAGGCTCGGAGAAAGCTGCGCGTCGATCCAGACCTTCACGCCGCGACCACGGGGTGATCGAGACTTTGACTGGCATAGCGAAGCGCCGCTTGGATGTCCTCCATCACAAGGTCAGGCAATTCCGCGAGGACCTGCTCGGCCGTCAGACCCGACGCAAGCAAATCCAGTACGTCGATCACGCGGATCCGCATGCCGCGGATGCAGGGCCGGCCACCGCACTGGTCCGCGTCGATCGTGATCCGGTCGAGGAGGTTGGTCATGGTCATGTGCTCCGCTCGACCACGAGGGACGAGCTGAGGTCATCCTATCAGAGGATGAGCGTTCCTGGCCGAGCACGGCAGCCACGGCGGTCTTGTTCCCGGGCTGGGCGCCGCGCTTGCGTTCGAAACGGTCAAGCCCGCCGTTCGATCCAGTTCGCCACCGGCCAATAGAACGCCAGCAACCCCACGAGCAGAAACGCTCCCCAGCTCAATTCGGTGCGCACGAACTCTCGGCCTTCGACCAGGAAAATCCCCAGGGCCAGCGCGAACACGTCGAGCATCGCCCAGTGGCGCGAGAACTGCGCGAACTCGCGAAGCTTGCCGGCGGTTCGACCGCGCTTCGCGATTCCGATGACCACGATGACAGCGAGCGCTGACAACAGCGGCGCGACCACGAGGAACACCGCCGCGATCGCGGCCAAGGGTTGCGCACCACTGCTCCACAGGCCTTGGATCGAAGAGAGGATACTGACCGGACGATCCTCGAGCAGCCAATCGTTGATCTCGAGGAAAGGCACGAACAGTGCGGCGACGAGCAGCAAGAGCAGCAGAATTTGGCCTGCGGTGAGCCAGTGCGGGTGGCGCAGGTCCAACTCACTGTGGGGCGCGCGCGGTGCGACGCGCGCGAGCATGTGGCGGCTGGTCAACATGCTGATCACGATCGCGGCCGTGAAGCACAACAGTCCCGGGCGCGGTTTCGCGTCGATCCAGAACTGGTCGTTCGCCAAGGCGAGCATGATGCAGACCAAGAACACGTCGAGCATCGACCACTTGCCGAAGCGCTCGACGAAGGCGAGCAGGCGCGATTCGTACGCGGGGCGCACGCCGCCCAATAGGACCGCGGCCATCACGCCGAGTTTCACGAACGGAAAGAGGATCGAGAACGCGACCACGACGATCGCCAGCACGTACAGGTCCGATTCCCACAGCAACTGGACCGAGGCCCTCAAACTGTAGGGCTCTGTGCTCAAGCCGGACCGCAAATCCATGAACGGCATGCGCAACGCGATCACGTTGAGCACGAAAGAGAGCGTGAGCATGAAGGGCGCGAACGCTCCCGGCCAGCGCGGAGAGATGCGGAGCCTCAACTTGCTCATGGCGTGAAAGTAGCGGATGGAGGCCTGTTCACTCGCGTCTCGTCGCGGATTTCGCAATGCGGGGCAGCGTCGGGCCCTCGCGCTGCTTCGTTTGCGCCATCAACCCGCTCCGAGCTTCAGCGCTGCACGGACGGCGAAGCCCAGCATCAACACACCGGTCAGGCCCTGGGTCGTCACCTGCCACATCGGTGTCGCGAAACGCGCGCCTAGCCGGACGCAGCTGCACAAGACCAATCCCCACAGGCATGCGCCGACGATCACACCGCTTGCTAGCCACAGCGAAGAACTCAGGTCGTGGCTCGAGCCCTGCTGGCCAAAGATTCCCAGCCAGAAGGCGATACTCCACGGGCTGCTCAGCGCGAGCGTGAATCCGAGGAACCAACCGCCTCGCGCACTTTGAAGCCGCTTCGGTTCAGGCAGCGGTTCTCCCCTGCGATGGGCTCGGCATGCGCGGCCGGCGCCGCGCAGAAAGCTCCAAGACAGGTACGCGAGAAGCGCGATGCTCACCAGGCCGAGCGTCAATTCCAGCTTGGCATTCCTGGAGATCTGACCGGCCGCTAGCGCGACGCCCAGCGCCCAGAGGAAATCGGCGCAACACGCGCCCAACCCGACCGCCCATGCCGGCCAGAACCCACGCGCGAGTCCCCGGCGGATCATCTCCGCGTTGATCGGACCGGGGGGCCAGGCGATCGACCAGCCGAGCAGAACACCCGTCCATGCCAGTTGTGTCACCATCCGCGAGCGGGGAACTCTAATGAGTGGTGTACACCGGCGCGAGGGGTTCGAGTCGTGACGCGGCCTCGACGGATTCGACGCGGACGGCAGGGCAGGAAAGTTTTTCGCGCCTTCCACGCCGCCCATCCCCGGGCAGAAACTCTCGTGCAGGGTAAGTCTGGCGGCACAAGCGGCCGATATGCAGCCCGTCCCCCCGCATAGGCCCGAGGCCCACGATGCCGCAAATACCCAAACGCAAGACCGAGATCCGCCGTTCGATCGAGTTGCTGAGCCAAGTGACTCAGCGCGACAAGGTTCAGGAGCAATCCTCGATGATCGAGGCGCAGCGCCAGTTCCAGGCTCTGCGCGACGAGATGTCGCAGACCGAACATCCCGCGCTGGTGTTGCTCGCTTCGCTCGGCGAACGACTGGCGGGCCACATGTACAAGGACGCCACGATCACGCGCGATGACCTCGCGAAGCTCGTGACAGAGATCGCCGAGCACATTTCCAAGGAAGTCGTGTTCCGCGACGAGCCGAAGGCGCCGATGGCCAAGACCAGCCTCAAGATGTCGCCCGGAGAAATCAAACTGGCGCTGATCGATGGAAAGCGCTTGGGCGAATTGCTCGTGCAGATGACCATGCTGACTTCCGAGCAAGTCGAGGCGGCCGTCAAGGTCCAGCGCGCGACCGGACAGCGCCTGGGCGAAGCGCTGCTGCAGATGCGCCTGCTGACACCGGACATGCTCGAGTCGGCGCTGCGCGTGCAGAAGACCAAACGTGCCGCAGCCGCGCGAAATAACGCCTGGTCGGGGTACAAGTCTCCGCCGGTGTAGTACCGAGTCAGGTACTTCTCCACCCTACCTTTTGGGCCGCTGTCCG
>JAYUOR010000458.1:0-3428 GCA_043760765.1 Planctomycetota bacterium
GAACCGTCTGCGATATTTCCGAACCGGTCTCCCCTCGATTCCTAGACTGGGCCCCGTCAACCACGCGAATGCGGGAGCAGGCGATCCAATGAAAGACCAGAGCGAGACCGGCTCAGTGCGTCACTTCGCCATGTTCGTGACCATCGCGATCGCGATCTTTGCCGGCGGTTCGGGTGTCGTGCTCGTGCAGCACTTGTTCGCGCGAATGGAACCGCCGCATCTGGTCGAGGACTCGACGCCGGCTTCGACCTCGGATCCGCGGCTCGCGGAGGCGCTGATTCAGCTCGCCAAGGAGTTGCGCGAAAGCCGCGCCTCCGCGCCCGCGTTGAATTCGCCACTAGCCGAGCCGTCTCAACGCAGCGTCGCGACGCCAAGCGGCGAGAGCGCACTGGCGGAACTCGCGGCGGCCGTGCGCGAACTGCGCGAAGCTCTGCAGCACTCCAGCGGCGGACCATCGCCAACGACTCTTTCTCCTGTGACGCGCCCGCGCGACGACCTACGCACGTGGCTGCCCGAGCTGGCCGCCGATGTCCCGGATCGCGAGGCCGCGTACACGCATCAACACATGTTCTGGACTGAGCAGCAGATCCTGGACAGTTACGGAATGCCGGACTCGATCGCCGTTCAGGATGGCGTATCGATCTGGCGCTACGAGGACCCCGAGTACGGCAAGCGCTCGTTCCATGTTTGCATCTTCCAGGGCAGGGTCATCTTCGTCGGCTGAATTCAACGTTCATTCGCAGCGCTAGATCTTCCCGTCGGTCATGACTAACTGACGGGCGCAGCGCTGTGCGAGGCGCTCGTCGTGGGTGACGAGCAAGAGCGAGAGCTGACGGCGCTGTTGCTCGCGGAAGATCAAGTCGAGGACTTTTTCACCGGTTGCACTGTCGAGGTTTCCGGTCGGCTCGTCGGCGATCAGGATCGCCGGATCGTGGAACAGCGCGCGCGCCAAAGCCACGCGCTGACGCTCGCCGCCGGAAAGTTGACTCGGCCGGTGCGCGTCGCGATCGGCCAATCCAAACGTGGCCAGCAATTCGCGCGCGTGTTCGACGTGCTGCTTGCGCTTGCGCTGGAACGTGCCGCGCGACTCGTGGATCATCGACGGCAGCATCACGTTCTCGACCGCGTTCAGCTCGGGCAGCAGGTGATAGAACTGGAAGACGAAGCCGATCTTCTGATTTCGGATCAGTGCGCGCTGGCCGAGCGAAAGCTCCCAGGCGCTCGCGCCGTCGATGAGCACCGTGCCCTCGCTCGGCCGGTCCAGGAGGCCGAGGATGTGCAACAGGGTCGATTTGCCCGCGCCCGAAGTGCCGGTCAACGCCAGCAGTTCCCCGGGGTACAGATCCATGTCGACGCCGTGCAGGATCTCGAGCTTGCGGTCGCCAATGCTGAACGACTTGCGAATGGCGCGCGCCGAGAGGATCGGCTGCGTACCAGCGGTCTTCGACGCTTCGCGCACGGTCTGAATCATTCGTGCCTCAGCGCTTCGAGCGGATCGAGATTGGCGGCGCGCCAGGCGGGGATCGCGGCGAACAGGATCGCGCAGACGAACGCGCCGAGCACGATCAGCGCCACGGGCAACACTTCGACGACGCTGGGGATCGTGTCAAACAGGTACACGTCGCGATTGAAAATCTGCACGCCGAAGGTGCTCGAGAGCCAGCGCTCGACAGCGTCGATCTCGAGCGCGCCCCAGGTGCCGACGATCGCGCCGAGCAGTGCACCGATCAGCGCATCCCAGACCGCGATCATCAGGAAAGTCGTCATCACGCCGTTGGGCGTCGCGCCGAGCGCGGTCAAGATGCCGATGTCGCGCCGCTTTTCCGTGACCATCATCGAGAGGATCGCGAAAACCGTGAAGCCGGCGACGAGCAGCACCAGGCTGAGCATGATGCCCATTAGGACGCGTTCGTTCTCGATCGCGCCGAGCAGCACGCCGCGGAATTGCTGCCAGGTTTTCACTTCGCCTTCGTAGCCGAAGATGAGTCCCTTGGCGCTCAAGCGCGGACCGAGCTCCTTGCGCAGATCGTCGGCTTGCTTCTCGAATTCCGGCTTCAGCTTGACCAGCACTTCGCTGAAGCGCATCGGGCTGGAGAGGAAATCGACCATCTCCGCGCGCTCGATGTAGATGCGCGACATGTCCATCTCGTTTTCCTTCGAGCGGAACGTGCCGAGCACAATGAAACTGCGCGAGGGCGTCTTGAAGCTCCCGCTGCGGCCCTGGTCCTCGACCACGGTCGCGAGCATCACCCGATCGCCGCGGCGCAGGCCGAGATTGCTGTACAGCTTTTCGCCGATCACGACGCCCTTCTCGAAAGGCGTGGGCGAGTAGCGTTCGGGCACGTCGAACGGATGTTCGACATCCTCGACCTTGGCTCCGTGCAAGGGCGGGCGCTCGAGCGCAGCCTTGAATTCGGTCGCGCCGAATTCGTCGGGGATGTCGATTCCGACGATCTGGACCGCGGAGAGATTTCCGCTCTGCGAGTTCGACAGAATGCGCACGATGCTGCCCGCGTCCGCGCCTTCCTTCGCGATCTGGCAATACCAGACCAAGTGCGGTGCGGCACCGGCGATGCGCGGATCGGCGCGCAACTCGGTCAAGAGCTTGGCCGGTTCGAGCGGCACCTTGCGCGTCTTGTCGACGCCGAAATACGGCGAGACGACGATGTCCGAGAGACTGCCGCGCACGGAGCGGCGAGTTTCCTCCAGGAAGCCCGTCATGATCGACAGGATCAGGATCAACGCGCCGACGCCGACGAAGATGCCGCCGATGCCGATCAGGTTGGTCTTGCGCGCCCTCAGGTAGCGCAGGCTCAAGAACCAGCGAAACATCTAGGAATTGGCCGGCTTTTCGGCCGATTCGACGACTTCGGAAGCGGGCGAGCGCGGCCGCAGCGCCGGGAAGAGCAGCACGTCGCGGATCGTGTCTTGCCCCGTCAGCACCATGACCAGTCGATCGATGCCGACTCCCAGTCCACCGGCGGGCGGCATGCCGTATTCGAGCGCCTGCACATAGTCGATATCGATTTCGCCCGGCGCCTCGGGATCTTTCGAGGCAACCTGCTCAGCGAAGCGCTGATATTGATCCGCGGGATCGTTCAGTTCGCTGAAGGCGTTGCCGAGTTCCATGCCGCCGAGAAAGACCTCGAAGCGCTCGGCGATCTTCGGTTGCCCGGGTTTGCGCTTCGCCAGCGGCGAAATCTCCACCGGATAGTCGAACACGATCACCGGACCGTTCAGGTGATCTTCGACGCAGGCTTCGAACACATCGTTGGACAACTTCGCGAAGTTGCCCGGATCGGGGATGCCAAGTTCGGCGGCCTTGGCGCGCACGCGCGGCACGTCGTCGTAGGCGCAACCGGCATGCTTCGTGAACAGCTCGAGGTAGCTCCTGCGCTCGAAGGGCGCCTTCAAGTCGTAGTTCACGC
>JAYUOR010000459.1:0-3423 GCA_043760765.1 Planctomycetota bacterium
CTCGTGTACTTCCGAGGCCTACAAAAGGGGATCTACGAGGCTCTGTATCCCGTCTTCGTCTCCCACGAAGACACACTCAATCTCAGTTTTCACCTATCCGCCGACACATACGACAACCTGAGCGCGGGGGTTCCGCAGCCGAGTGACATCGTTGCGGGGCGACGATACGCAACGCGAGCGGCAAAGGTCCGCCTGCATCAGGCGCAGTTCCGGCATGACGTCTTGAATGCGTACGATACGCAATGCTCGATCTGCCGCATCAGGCACGAGGTTCTACTCGACGCGGCGCACATAACGCCAGACGCCGCACTAAGCGGTGTGCCCCATGTGACAAACGGGCTCTCGCTTTGCAAGATTCATCATGCCGCATACGACGCACGGCTTCTTGGCGTCTCGCCAACCTACACCGTTGCAATCAACACTGAGCTGCTGAGGGAGATAGATGGACCGATGCTGAAGCACGGACTGGTCGAGATGCACGGAACGCAAATAACCCTTCCGAGGCGCATCGCTCAGCGCCCTGATCCCGCCCGACTACAAGTGCGCTACGAGCAGTTCCTGGCGCGATAGGCTCATAGCGCAGCCAGCGTGCGATCCCTTGATGAGTCCTGCTGAACAATCGACTCGTCGTGTTGCGGCATGTACCGCCAAAGCTCTGACTGACCCTCAATTGCCCAGCTACAGCGCGTCGTACTTGGCGGACGACCCCCGCGACTTGCCGACCGGGTAACGCTCGGCGTTCAGCGCGAGCTTGGCTCTTGCTGCCTCGTCGATGTTCACATTCAAATCAAATGCGAGATATGAAAGCAAAATTGCGACATCAGCGATCTCCAGCCGGACAGCTTCCAGCTGAAACGCCGTTGGCCGGATTTCGCCGTCCTTCATCCACTGGAACTGCTCGAGAAGCTCGCCGGCTTCAACTGCGATTGCAATTGCAAGGTTCCGAGGTGAGTGAAATTGCTCCCATTCACGCTCGTTCCGAAACGCGAGAGCCGCTTGCAGCGTCAACGGATCAAGCACTGCGCATCCCTCTCTCGAATACGTTTTCATTGTGCCATCGGAGCAAATCTTCGCGCGGAAGGTCTTCTCGTGTGGACGGAACCGCGGCGAGTCGTTCACCGTGTAGTCGGTTGTAAGCCTTGCCGTTGAACCACATATCCTTGATTCGGCTGCTCACGAGCACACGGTGATCCGGAGTGACCGTAACGAGACCGATATCGAAGAGCTTGTGAAAGTCAGACCGCAGCAATAGACCGTTGTAGGTGTTGTGTAGCCCTTCGCTCGCGACAGGCATGATGTGTGCTGCCTCGAGCACCGGAAGAGTGCTTTCTCCAGTGATCGCGCAACGCCGACCGTACGCATTGGTCACGAGCGCGCGGAATGTGCCTTGACCGCGCCGAGGTTGATACAGAACGGGTGATCCTCGCTCAACTCTTCGCTCAGCGATTGCTGGAGCCGACCGTACGCTTATGTGCAGCGCCTGTTCGACCGACGCCCACAGTCTTGCGCCGGCCGCAGCATCAGACGAATCGAAGCTCTTGCCAGACACAATATTGGTCGCGAAGTCATCAACAATTGGAATCCATGAGTCTTGGGGCAGGAAGAACGGAGCGGCAAGCATGCTGCATCCGATGTCCTTCGAATGATCTGCGTCTCTTCCCTGCGCTGACCGGATCAGCCGCTCAAATTCTTCGATTGAATTCGCACCGTTCTTTGTGCCGAAAGCTTCCCATGCCAGTTCGAGTGGGAGTGACTCGAACTTGATGAAGTACCCGCCACCAGCAATATGGTGATACGGGCTCTTCAGCTTGAACAAGAATGGTGAGCCTTCTGGAAGAGTACTGAAAGGCGCACGACCACGTGGATGCCAGAAGTTCACCTCGTCGAGATCTGGCTGCCGCGAGAGGTTCTGAAACCACCGATTGTCAGTTACGCCGGTCCAGAATTTCATTGATTGATTGGTTCGCCGCTGCCTGCTTGCACACCAGTAGATGGGCGATGAGAAGGTAGTTCAACGCACACGGTTGGAGACGGGGGACTCTGCGATGGCTCGAGCTGGCGTTCAGTCGGAGATGGCGTTATTTCGCTCGCCGACGTCACACAGCTGAAGTCGGCGTTCATACTCGTTGACAGGTTCCGCCGCGAGATCCGGAATTCCATCCTACGCTTGTGGCACGGGATTGAAGCGAGAGACCGGCGACATCGACCAACACCGTCCCGAGTTGATCAACTCACGCTCTCCAGTCCTCACCCGGCATGATGCGCCGCATGAACTCATCGAACAGCGGTACAGTGAATGCCGTGTCGCCATGGTCCGGACTCCAGACCATGCCTTTCGCGATGAGATTTGCGCGCGTCAGTCCGACAGCGGTGACGGCCTTTCCCAGTACGTTGGCAATCTCGCCGGAGCGATGCGGCCCTGGACCCAGTTCAGCCATCGCGCGGAGGTAGCGCTTCTCGCCCGGCGTCAGCCGGTCGAAGCGGACGCGGAAGAAACTCTCGTCCAGCGCTGCGATGGCGTTCGTTGATGCACGATCGACATCCGCGGCAGAAATCGGCGACGAACTCGCCGCATCCCACGCGTGTTTGCCCCACTCCTGGAGAAAGTACGGGTAGCCTCTCGTTGCCTGAAGCACTGCGTCGAGCGCGGCAGGTTCAATGATGACTCCTTCTGCGCGCAACGGGTTCACGATCGCTTGCCGAGCCGCTGTCTCGCCGAGTGGTCCGATCTCAGGAAAATCGAAGAGTCGTTCCGCGTAGGATTTCGCCTTTCCCATGAGACCAGGCAACTGGGGCAGTCCTGCGCCAACGAGCACGACGGGAATCTGCGACTGCGCGGCGCCGTGCAGTGCCGTGATCAGCGCGGCCAGCTGCTCCTGAGGGACATACTGCAGTTCGTCGATGCAGAGGACGATCGCGGTGTCGGCTGCCTTGGCCGCCTGGCCGGCGACTTCGAGCAGCGCCTGGAGGTCGTGCTCGAGATCGCCATTGTCAGCGAGTCCAGGCTCTGGTGCCGCGTCGAAGCCGACCTCGATGTCGTCGTACTTCAGTTTGAGTCCCTTCGCGAATCCAGCCAGGCCCCGAAGCGCCCGCTTGGCGAGCTGGCCCGCTTTCGCAGTCAGCGAGAGAGACAGCAGCGCCTGCCGAAGTTGCGGCGCGAGGATCGCCGGTAACGATCGGTTCTCCGGCGCTTCGATCCGAAGTGTCCGCAATCCAGCGGCTTCTGCATTGAGGCGTATCCTGTTGAGCAGCACGGTCTTGCCTACGCCACGAAGTCCGATGAGGAGCACACTCTTGGTGGGCCGACCGAGCCTCACGCGCTCGAGCGCCACCCTGACCCGCTCGATGATGTCGTCGCGACCGGCGAGCTCGGGCGGGAGTGCACCTGCGCCGGGGGTAAACGGGTTACGGACGCTTTCCATG
>JAYUOR010000460.1:0-3397 GCA_043760765.1 Planctomycetota bacterium
CTCCCAGGGTCCTGATCGGCCAGGGGCTCGGTGCTTTGTATGCGTTGAACTTCGCGCTCGAAAAACCTGGCGAACTCGCTGGATTGGTGCTGCTCGCGCCGCGCTGGAATCCGAAATTCGAGGCTCCCAAGCCCGCCAGCGGTTTGAAAAAACTTTTCAAGAAGGTGGCCGGCACCGATGAGGGACGCATCGGCAATCGGCCGGACTTGCTCACGAACAGTGACGCTGAACGCCATACCTGGGAAGCGGACACTTTGGTTCACGACACGATCAGCCTGCGCGCGATCCAACAGGCCGAGGAGATCGCCGCGCGCTGTCGCGCGAGTGCGGGACTACTTCGTGTCCCCACGCTCTTGATGCACGGGGACAAGGACGAGATCGCCGATCCCGCGGGGAGCCGCACGTTCCGCTCGAGCCAGGTCGAGTTGTGCATCCTCGAAGGTCTGGCCCACGATCTCTTGCACGAACGCGGCAGCGATCGGATCACGGCGCAGATCGCGGCGTGGCTGGGATCGAAGCTCGCGTGAGTGGGGGAACCTTCTAACAGGGTTCGCCTGCTGCGATCCAATCGCGCAGCAGGACCAGCGCCGAGAAGCTGTCCTTGAGCGCCTTTCGATCGCGGGGGCGGACCTTTGCGTCGCGCAGCAGGTCCTCCGCCGCCTTGGTCGACAGCCGTTCGTCCACGAAGACTGCGCGCAGGCCCGCGAAGCGCGCCAGCAGCGTCGCCGCAAACGCGCGCACTTCCGCGGCACGCGGGCCTTCGCTGCCGTCCATGTTGCAGGGCAGGCCGATCACGAACACATCGACGTCGCGCTCCTCGAGCAGCCGCGCGATGTAGTCGAAGAGCGCCGGTCCATTCGCATCGTCGCGCCAAGCCACGAGCGGCGTGGTCGCAAGGCGCAGAGGATCGGCGACGGCGAATCCGCAGCGCCGCGTGCCGTGATCGATGGCCAATGCCGAGCGGGGCCGCTTGTTCACACGAAGGGAGAGCGATCGTTGGTCATGCGCTCGACTAGTGCGCGCACTTGATCGGCGTGCTCGCGCGTGGTGACGAGCAGCGCGTCGCCCGAGCGCACCACGACAAGATTCTCGACGCCCAGCAGCGCGACGACTTGCCCAGCCTCGCCGTAGACGATGTTGTTCGAGGCATCCAGCGCTTCTACGAGCGTGCCACCGGTGACGCGATTGCCGTTCGCGTCGGGTACCAGCACGTCATCCATTGCGGTCCATGCGCCGACGTCGCTCCAAAAGTAGTCGAGCGGCAGCGTGCGCACGCCCGGCTCGCGTTCCATGACGGCGACGTCGATCGAGAGCTTGGGCAGGTCCGCGTAGATCCGCTCCAGTTCCTGGCCCACGGGCAGAACCACAAACGGCCGGATCACGCTCGGCACGTGACGTTCCAGGGCGGCGAGAATCGAATCCGTGCGCCAGGCGAAGATTCCCGCGTTCCAGAGGAAGCCTCCCGCCGCCAGGAATTCCTTGGCCCGCTCCTCGTTCGGTTTTTCGACGAAACGGCGCACGCTGAACACCGGATGGGCGCCGCGATCGCCGAGGGCTGCGCCCAGTTCGATGTAACCAAATCCGGTTGAGGCGCGCGTCGGACGAATGCCGAAGGTGATCAGTGCGCGACTCTCGCTCGCTTCGTCGAGTCCGGCCCTAAGGCTCGCGCGCAACTTCTCGACGGGCCGGATCACATGATCGGCCGGCAGCACGATCTGCAAGGAATCGGGATCCCGCCGCGCGATTTCGGCCGCCGCCCACGCCACGCATGCTGCCGTGTTGCGCGCGCAGGGTTCGAGCAACATGTTTTCGCGCGGCAGGTCGTGCAGTGCCTTGGCCAGTGCGTCGGCCTGGCTGTGGGCGCTGACGACCAGCGTACGCTCGATCGGCACGAGCCCCTCCAGACGCGACAGCGTTTGGGCGACGAGCGAGCGGGCCTCGCCGATCGGCAAGTACTGCTTAGGCAATCGCCTGCGACTCGCGGGCCAGAAGCGCGTGCCGGAGCCCCCGGCCATGATCACGGCGAACGTCTTCATCGGCGGGGCACTTATGCGCTGCGCGGGCGACGATCGCAAGCGCGCGCTGAATTCCTCAGAAGCGGGTGGGCAAGGGACTCAGGCCGGGCAGGGGCAGCTCGCGCTTGCCGTGCTCGGTGGATTGGAAGAACGAGAGCGCGCCCTTGAGCACGATCTGCGGCCGCGACATGTCGCCGCGCACGGAAACAGACAGCAGGTTGTTCTGGATCCAGTACACCAGACGCGTCAGCGGGCCGAGGTTGTCCACAAGGCTGTAGCGAACGAAAAGGTCGTGGTTGAGGCGGCCATCGAGATCCAGTGTGCCGGATCCGACCAGTTGCAGCAGTGGACTCTCCAAGTGGATCGCATCCATGCGGACCACACCGCCGGCGAGCGAAAAGCGGCTCTTCATGCGCTCGAACACGGCGCTGGAGTCCAGGCCCAGTTGAGAAAGCAGGTCGCGCATCACGGGGATCGACCACAGGCGCGTGTCGCGCATGTGCACCCAGCCGTCGCCGACGATGCCGGTCAATTTCTCGAGGCTGCCCTCGAGCCGGATCTCCGCGTCGAGGTAACCCGTGTCGGCGAATTCCGATTGGAACATGCCGCGCAGCAAGCCGCCGAGCAGCACATCGCGCAGCGCGAGGCCCAGTTCGAACCGGTAGGGATCGAGCAGGTCCATCGTAAAGGCAGGGCCCGAGGCCGAGGTTCGCGCGCGCCCATCGGGGCCGTTGACCGCCGCAAGGTCGCCGATCCGGCCGCCCTCGAGTTCGCCCGACAAGTCGAGGATCGACAATCGCGGCTGGATGTAGGTCACGAGCATGCGCGCCGACTGGAGTTTGCGATTCGCGATGCTGCCATCGAGTTCGTCGACCCGCGCCCAGGCGCGCACGTTGCCACCTTCGAGCACCAGTTCGGACAGGTCCACCTGCGCGCTATGGATCGAGAGCGGCAAGCCGAGGTCGACGTAGGCGTCGCGCGGGCGCACGTCGCCGGAGAGCACGAGTTTTGGATTTCCGCGTTCGCTCTTGCCGAAAAAATCGAGCTTGGCGTTCTCGAAATCAATCCAGCCCGAGAGGTGCAGGCGATCGATGGCCGCGGTGACGGTGTCCGGATCGAGGAAAAGGCTCAGGTGTTCGCGATCGAGCGGTACTCCGCGCGCCTGGACGCCCGTGGTGAAGTGTACTGCGCCGTTCTCCTCGACGAAGCGCGCGTCGTTGAGCGTGACCGCCGTGCTGCCCAGCCGCGCCAGGATGTGTTCGCCGGTCAGCACACCCTCGCGCTGCACCAGTTCGCCCCACAAACCCGAGAGCCCGAATCCTCCGCTGGTCTCGGTGCGGAACGAATTGTCGCGCAGGAAAACCCGGTACACGCCGTCGTTG
>JAYUOR010000461.1:0-3397 GCA_043760765.1 Planctomycetota bacterium
CGCAGCACCCGGCGCCAGCCGTGCAGGGCGGTCGGTATTCCAAGCAGCGCGACATAGGGCCAGAGCAGCCAGACCATGTGCGCCTTCTGCACCACGGGACCGAGCAGCAGGATCATGGCGATCGACAAGCCGGCTTCGAGCGCCAGGCGCGGATCCAAGGCCGCGCGGACAGCGGCCTTCCGCCGACGGGAGACCGTCAGCGCCCAGAGCGCGAAGTGCAGGCCCGAGAGCAGGAGCACGACTCGGTGCGTGGTCTCGAGCGGCCAATCGAACAGGTTCGCGCGCGGTCCAGCTTTCCCGGCGGAAGTCGCGGGCGTCGCGCTGAACGCCCGATAGCAGGCCGCGGTCAGGCTTTGCCCCGGAACGTAGTCGCGCGCTTCGAGCAGTTTTTCGCCGCCGCGGCTGACCGGTTCGAAAACGATTGCACGCCAGTTCTCGAAGGAGCGCGCCGCGCGTGCCGGCCCCATGGCGACGAGCGGCGGCACAACCGTGAGGAGCGCGATAGCCACGACGCTCGCTGCCGCAGCGCGCCACGCACCGCGAAAGACGAACCAGACGCAGAGCAGGCCCGGCAGGATCTTGAGTGCCGCGCCGGCGCCGATCGCGAGCGCGCAGGGTCCAAGACGCGCGCCGCGGAATCGGTACACGGCTTCGGCCACGAGCGCGAAGGTGATCGTGTTGACCTGCCCGTAGGCAAAGGTCGAATCGGCTAGTCGCGAGACCGCCAGCAGAGCGAGCCATGGCACATAGGGACGCTCTTTCAGCGCGGGGCCGATCATCTCCAGGGAACGCCGCCAACCCCAGACGAGCGCAAGGAAGGAGAGGCTCTGCCACAAGCAGAGCGCGGGCAGGTAGGGCAGCGCGCCGAAGGGCAGTAGCGCCACGTCAAAGCTCGGCAGGTAGATCGAACCGCGCACCAGAATCGGATCCCGGCCGGCGAGCAGCGCGCGAGCGGCGTCGTAGTAGATCGTGAAGTCGTTGCCGCCAGGCCGCAGGCCCTTCAGCGTCCCACGGATCGCCAGCCAGGCGCAAAACCCGAGCACGGCGAAGGTCAGGGCGCGATGGAGTCGCGGGCGCGGAAAGACCTGGGCGAAAGACACGTTCTGCGCAGGATACAACGCAAAGCTCTTCCAGCGCGCCTGCGCCGCGCACAGGATGCGCGGGTTGGAAGCACTCTTTCCGTCGGATGCGAAGCGGCGCGAACGACTCGGCCGCTGGCTCGGGTATCTCGCGATCGCGCTCGCCGTTTTCATGCTGGCCCGCGCGCTGCGCAAGGAAGGCGGCGTGATGGAGCTCAACCGCGCGTTCGGCGCGCGCTTCCTGGCCGGTGAGGATCCGTGGTTCGATCCCGCGCACGGCCATCGCGTGCACGGCCCCTATCCGCCCTCGCTCGCCTGGGTCGCGGTTCCACTTTCGTGCCTGCCGCTCTTTTTCGCGCGTGGACTGTGGGCCGCGCTGCAGGTCGGCGCGCTGGTCGTTCTCTATCGAACCCTGCGCCAACGAGCGCGGACCGATTTCCCCGCGGCGGCGCAGCACATGCCGATGCTGTTCGCGCTCTGCCTGCTGCTCGCGAGCCGCTTCCTGCTGCGCGACTTCGCCGGCGGCGGCGGCAACTTGATCTACGCGACGCTGGCCTATGTCGGTGTCGAATTCGCACTGCGCGGCCGGCCCATTCCCGCGGGCGCGCTCTTGGGGCTTTCGCTGGTGCTCAAGCCCAATCTGGCGCTGCTCGTCTTGTTCCTCGGCTTGCGCCGCCGCTTCGGCGCCACGGCGAGCGCGCTCGGATTCACGCTCGTGCTCTTCTGGCTGCCGAGTCTGGCCTACGGTCCGGAGCGCTACGCCGCTCTGGCGCGCGACTGGGCCCATGGCGTCGTCGAATACGCTGCGCTGGAGGAGCTGCAGACGAGTGCGCTGGTCCCCGACGGACTGCCCATCGCCGAGGACGCGATGAATCAATCCTTGCGTGAGGCAGTCGGACGCCTCGTGCGGCCCCCGGGTGACACGGGCGCGATCGATGTGCACGTGCTGGAGTTGTCGCCACAGTGGGCCAGCGGGTTGGCACGCGGGATGTCGCTCGTACTGATCGCACTGGCGGCGATCGTCGCCCTGCGCGCCCGTGGCGCGCGCGCCGAGTGGCTCGCCTTGCAGGTCTTCTTTCCGCTCTCGCTACTGGTCTCCCCCATTACATGGAAAGCGCACCACGCCGCTCTGCTGCCGGTCTTCTTCGCGCTTTGCTGCACAACGTTTGAGCGCGCCGCAAGTTCGCGAGCCTGGATCGCCTTCCTTTCCATCTACTGGATCGCCTGCGACCTGCTGTCCGAGGATGTGGTCGGCAAGACCGCAAAGCGCGCGCTGCAAGCCGTTTCGCTCGTGACCTGGTTCGATCTGGCTCTGCTGATCGCACTCGTATGGCTCAGTCTGCGCGAAACGCCTGCCATGCAAGGCAACCTGCATCGAACGCGCGTGAAACTTAGCGACTGAAGTAGGCAGCGGCCACAACCCGACAAGAGACACCGCATGAATTTCCTGGAAGAACTGAATCGCAGCTACGCGCGTCTGCATACGGCGAAGGAAGATGCCTTCTGGGTGCAGAAGATGGGCCTTGCCGACGATGCCGCGGCGGCGCAGCTGGACTTCGACACCAAGGAGATCGAGCTGCAGCGCTTCCTTCAGGACCCCGAACAGATCGAACGCGTGCGCGGCGCACTGGCCGTGCTGGATGCGCGCGCGAGCGCGGACGAACGCCTGGCCTTGAACGGTTGGCTTGCCACCTTCGAGGCGCACGCGATCGAAGGCAGCGAAGCGCGCGGGCTGGCCGAGGACATCGTCGCCGCGGAGGGCCGCCTGGCCCAGGCGCGCGCGTCGCTGCAACTGGGCTACCGCGATCGCGACGGCCTTCGCAAGCCGGCATCGAGCGTCAAACTCGGCGCTCTGCTGCGCAGCGAGCCCGATGCCGGCGTGAGGCGCTCCGCGTGGGAAGGCCTGCGCGCGATCGAAGGCCACGTGCTCGACTGGGGTTTCCTCGACGTCGTGCGCACGCGCAACCGCCTCGGCCGCATGCTCGGGGCCGAGGACTACTACGACTGGAAGACGAAGCGTGTCGAACAGATGTCCAAGGCAGCGGTCTTCGCGCTGCTCGATGAACTCGAAGCGCGCACACGCTCCGCCGCGCGTTCCGCCGTGGAGCAGTTGGTCGCGCGCTCCGGATCCGACGCCGCGCTGCCCTGGAACATCCAGTTCGCCAGCGCCGGCGACAGCACGCGCGAACAAGATCCGTTCTTCCCGTTCGCGCAATCCGTGCACCGCTACGGTCATTCGTTCGCGGCGCTGGGCATCGACTATCGCGGCGCGGACATGCTGCTCGATCTCGTGGACCGCCGCGGCAAGTACGAGAACG
>JAYUOR010000462.1:0-3397 GCA_043760765.1 Planctomycetota bacterium
CGGACGCGCGCGGCCGACCTGCAGATCACCGCTTGGCTCCGCGTACCAAAGGTCGCGCACGCGGCGTTCCTCGTAGCCGGTCAGGCCATCTTCGACGAATCCGTTCAGCGCGAGCCAGCGCGCCGGCGCACCGAAGGCAGAACTCTCGTTCAGCGCCGGGGCCGGACTGTCGAAGGGCCGTGACGCGAGGCCCAGTTGCGCCGCGAAGCGCTCGCGCTCGGCGGCAAGTTGATTCGCCGCGGCCGGCTGTCCCGCGTCGCGCGCCGCGTCGCGCGCGGCAATCAACGCCGCGTCGAACTCGCGCACATGCGCCAGTTGTGCGAAAAAGGGCGCTGGACTTTCGCCCGCGCTTGGACGGGGGAAGCGGCGCAACTGCGCGAGGCACCAGGCCGCGTCCTTTCGATTGAGCTTCGCGCACAGGCTCTCGAATTCACGCTCGAGTCCCGGAGCGCGGCCGTCGACCGACATGGCCCAGGCATAACTCTCGAGCGCGGCGGAGTCGTCGCCTGCGGCAGCGAGCAAGCGTGCCGCGAGCAGCGCCTGCGCCTGGCCGAAAAAAGGCTCGGCGCGTCCGCGCGACCAGACCCAAGTCGGCGCGTCGTAGACGTAGCCGTCGTCGGCTCCCGGGCCCGCGTCGGCGACGTAGGCTTGGGTGAACGGCTTGCGGTCGCGCCAATAGAAGCCCGAGACGAAGACGCCGAAGTTGGCGGCGAAAGTCGCAAGGTCCTTGGGCCGCCCGGCCTTGCCGTCGCAGAACGATTGCACGAACAACTCCTTGGGCTCGAGCTTGGAATTCGCGCAGTGCTTCATGTACGCGACCAGCGGCTCCGCAAAGAGCGCTTGTTTCGCCGGATCCCAAGTCGAGAGGTAGACGTACAGCGCGTAGCCCGCGACGTAGTTGTCGCGATAGTCCTCGATCGTGCCCGAGACCAGTTTCTCGAGCCTGTCCAGTCCGCCGTAGCCCTTGATGAACGCGCCTTCGATCGTGCCGAAGGAGGCATGTTTCGCGACGAACTTTTCATCCGACGAGCGCGCGAAGGCAGCGCCGGTCCAGACGGCGCGACCTTCACTGAGCCAGGCGGGAATGCCCGGAAAAAGCGCTCCGTCGAAGCGGTGCGTCAACTCGTGTGTCAGTCCGTGGCCGAGGCCTTCGATCGTGCCGCAGGAGAAGCGCAAGGTCGTCGTGTCACCGCCCTGGAATCCACCGGCCCACCAGAAGGGCGCGCCTTCGCTCTCCAGACCGCTGGCTTCGGGCACGATCCGCACGAGTCCCTGGCGTTCGAGGAACGGATCGGAGCCGTACCACGCGACGAGTCGTTGATGGTGCAGTTCGACCGTGGCCGCTACGCCGCGCAGGGTCCCGCTGCCGCAGTCGGTCTCGATCCGGTAGCGGCCGCCAGGAGACAGCGCCACCGCCGGCAGCGCGAAGTCAGGATGCGCGCGCGTGAAGGCGTCGCCTTCGTCGCTCGACAGCCATTCGAGATCGTCGACGCTCCAGGGCGATTCGCCGCGCGCGAGGATCTGCGCGCGCGCGCGATTCAATCCGGCTGCGGCGCTCTTCGCGAAGGCCGAAAGGTCCTTGGGTTTGGCGCCCTGCAGATCCTTGAAGTTGGCCTGGACCGCAAAACCCTGCAATACGCGCGCGGCGCGCAGGGCATCGGCGATCTTGCCACTCGCGGAAGCCCCGTTCATTTGCTTTTCGAGCGCGCGCAACGTGCGCAGATGCAGTGCGTCGCTGGTGGCGATCCAGCCCGAGTAGGCTGCAAGTGTCGCGGCCAGTTGCGGCGAGGGCGCCGCGAGATCGGCGGCGGCTTGGCGTGCCCAGCGCGCCACGAGGGCTTCGTCGCTGTTTTTCGCCGCGCGTCCTTCGCGCTCCTCGGCGAAATGCGCGAGTTCGCACACGGCCGCGGCGCGCGCCCGCACAACGCGTTCGATCCAGGCCGAGTTGTCGAGCAGGGCGCGCACCTCGAAGCCGGGCTCGCTGTCGCCTTTCGTGTCCGCCGCCGTCTCGCGCCAGGCGTAGCTCCACAGCGCGCGTTCGTCGGCGTTGGAGGCGCACGCCCGCAGCGCCCATTCGATCGGCAGCGTCGAGTCCAAAAGCGTCGCGCGGGCGCGCTGGACGTGTTCGAGCACGCGGGCAAGATCACCCTTCTCGAAAGCCTCGCGCGCCATGTCCAGCGCGATGATTCCCGGCCCGCGCGCCGGCGCAGGCTGGGCCGGCGCCTGAGGCTCCGCCTGCGGACAGAGCGCAAAGACCGCCAGAAGTTCGCCTAGCCGCATCGGCATGGTTGTACCGCGGGATTCCTTTGCGGAGCCAGAGAGCTTCATCAACTATTCGTGGCTCCCTGGGCGTCGCGGGCTGTGCGGATGCGTGAATTGTTGACGGAGGCTTGCGACTGGCCAAACGACGCTAGCCGGCTCCTATACTCTTCTCGTCCCGCTCGCTACCACTCTTACCGCCGAGGACAGTCCGTGCCCCAGCCCCCGCCCGACGAACAAGAGTCGCGTCGTTCCGTGCTCCAACTGATCACGGAACGCAGCGGCGTTCCCTCCAAGGTCATGTTGACAGACTTGGGCTCGGAGCACGGCGCTTCGCCGCTGATCGATCCTGGTTCAGCGGCGGCGAAGCTCGTGCCGCAGGGTCGCGCCAAATATCAGCTCGCCGGCGAGATTGCGCGCGGCGGCATGGGCGTGATCCTCAAGGGGCACGACACGGATCTCGGCCGCGACGTCGCCTTCAAGGTGCTCGACAAGGCGCTCGCGAAGAATCCAACGATTGTGCAGCGCTTCGTCGAAGAAGCACAGATCGGCGGGCAGTTGCAACATCCCGGAATTGTTCCGGTCTACGAGCTTGGTCTGATGGCGGACGAGAGTCCCTACTTCACGATGAAACTCGTGAAGGGCCGCACGCTCGCGGCGCTCTTTCAGCAGCGCAAAGTCGCAAGCGACAACCGCGGCCGCCTGCTCGCGATCTTCGAGTCGGTATGCCAGACGATGGCCTACGCGCATTCGAAGGGCGTGCTGCACCGCGACTTGAAGCCGGCCAACATCATGGTGGGGGCCTTCGGCGAAGTGCAGGTCGTCGACTGGGGCCTCGCCAAGGTTCTGCAACGCGGCGGCGTCGCCGACGAGCGGCGCGCGAAGCAGAGCTTGCACACCGTGATCGAGACCGTGCGCAGCGGACCGGGCACGAGCGGTTCGGATTCCATCGTCGGTTCGGTGATGGGCACGCCCGCCTACATGGCGCCCGAGCAGGCCCAGGGCGATCTCGAGTTGCTCGACGAGCGCGCCGACGTCTTCTCGTTGGGAGCGATCCTGTGTGAACTCTTGACCGGCTGGCCGCCCTACGTCGCGGTCGAAGGCGAGACGGTTCTGGTCCAGGCGGCGCGCGCGAAAC
>JAYUOR010000463.1:0-3389 GCA_043760765.1 Planctomycetota bacterium
CAATCAGCGCGACCATGGCCTGCATCGCCGGCGCTTCGTCGCTGCCGTTGGTTTCTAAGTCGGGTTGTCACTTTGCCGCGTCAGGCCGACTTCTTCGACAGCGCCCTGATCGCTGCCCGGGGAAGTTCGATGCTGAGGAAGAACCTGATCGGATACAGATAGTCGCTGCCGGATTCATCCACGACTCGCACCAGGCCGCGCTTCTGCGCGAGCTCGTCGGGTTTCAGCCGATACAACTTGCCGGGCTCGAGGGCCGCGGAGTATCCGCGGTTCTTGATGCACAACACGTACTGAGACTGTCTTGCCATGATCACTCCAAGAGTCTCTTGATCTTCATTTCTCGTCGTCCGATACCGTGCGCTTCATACCAGTGTAACTCCGCGGCTGCCGGCGGGCCATGCGGCAGTTCCACCGTCGCGATTCCCTTTAATTTGCGCCAGCGTCTTCCGCCGTAGACCTTGCGCAGGCGCCTCAATTCGCGGATGGAGCCACCGATCGCGATGGCTTCGATGTTTCGGATCGGGCCGATTACTCGAAACCACATTCCTGTGTTCTCCGTAGGTCAATCATACTATTCGGCACCCGCCCCACTTGTACGGGACGGACGCAACTGAACATCTCGGACCGAGACAGATTACAGTCCGCTATCGTCGTGCGGCGCCGCGCGCGAGGTGCCGATGCCGCGCGGCTCCGCGCTGGTGTCGTTCGCGATCGGTGGCACGGTCCCGCTCCAGCCCAAGCGTTCGCGCAGACGGCGATAGGGATCGAGCTTGGCCCAGCCGAGCAACGGATAGGCCACCGGATGGCGCTCGACGAACACGCTGTCGCCCTGGCGCATCGGCGCGTAACCCTGGCCGTCGACGACGAGCGTAGTCAGTCCCCCGCTCGAGCTGATCGCCAATTCGATTTTCGCGTCCGAGTGCAAGACCAGCGGCCGGTGCGCCAAGGCCTGCGGGCAGATCGGCGTGATCACCAATCCGAACATCGACGGAATCAGGATCGGCCCGCCGGCGGACAGCGAGTGCGCGGTCGAACCGCTCGGGGTCGCGACAATCAGTCCGTCGGCGCGATAGTCGGTCACCCACTCGCCGTCGACACGCAACGCAAGTGTCAACATGCCCTGCGTCACCGCGCGCGAGAGCACGACATCGTTGAGCGCAATCGCTTCGATCTGATCGCCATCGTGCGTGCGCATGCGCGCGCGCAAGCGCATGCGCGGCTCGAGCACGCCTTCGCCGGCGAGCACTCCCGCGAGCACTTCTTCCCAATGTCCGACGGGCGTCGAGGCCAAAAAGCCGACGCGTCCGAAGTTGATTCCGAGCGTCGGCACCGGCGCATTCGCGAAAGCGCGCACTGCGGCCAGGATCGCGCCGTCGCCACCGAGCACCACCACGAGGTCGGGACGCTCGCTCTCGGCCGCATCGACGCCTTCGGTTTCGCGGCGGCGCAAGAACGCTCGCAGATCGCCTTCCAGTTCGACACGTTCGACTCGCGCAGTGAGCCAATCGGTGAATTGCTCGCGGAACTCGCGCACGCCTTGTTTGTCGAGGTCGGCGAAGACCAGCACGCGCTTGACGGCCCCGCGAGCGGGCGCGCGCATGTGCTCCAGCGATGGATGGTGGCGCGGCAACGTGGAGTTTCCTCAGACGGGCTGCTGCGCGTTCAGCGCACTGCGCACGGCGCGCTCGATGGCCGCGGCATCGATGCCGCCTTCCTCGAGTTGTTCCTCGCGCGTGTCTTGTGGTCGCAAAAACGATCGGGCAAGGCCAGGCAACGCAACGCAGCGCGCACGTTGGGCAGCCGATTGACGCTCTCGAGCACGGCCGAGCCGAATCCGCCGGCGCGCTGGTGCTCCTCGACGGTGATCAGCGCGCGGCGCTGCGTGGCGTGCCGCGCGAGCAACTCGTTGTCGAGCGGCTTGGCGAAACGCGCATCGACGACACCGATGTGGATCCCGTCCGCGGCGAGCCGCTCGGCGGCCTCGAGTGCACAGTCGACCAGCGCACCGAGGGCCCAGACCACCACACCGCTTCCGTCGCCTTCGTTCAGGACTTCTGCGCGGCCCGGCTGCATTTCACGCCGCTCGCTCGCGTGAATACGTTCGTTGCCGGTCGTGTTCGCGCGCGGATAGCGCAGCGCGCAGGGTCCGGCAAGTCGCAGCCCCATCTCGAGCATGCGCCGCATGTCGGTCGCGTCGCGCGGCGAGGCGAGCACGAAATTGGGCAAGGTTCGCAGATATGCAATGTCGAACACGCCGTTGTGCGTCGGGCCGTCCTGGCCGACGAGTCCGGCGCGGTCCATGCAGAACAGCACCGGCAAATTCTGCAGCGCGACTTCCTGGAAAACCTGGTCGTAGGCGCGCTGCAGGAAAGTCGAGTAGATCGCGGCCACCGGCCGCAGACCGCTCTTGGCCATGCCCGCGGAAAAAGCGACAGCGTGCTGCTCGGTGATGCCGGTGTCGTGGAAACGCGCGGGCAAGCGCTCCGCGAAGGCCTCGAGTCCCGTTCCCGACGGCATGCCGGCGGTGATCACGTTGACGCGCACGTCGCTCTCGGCCATGCGCAGCAGGTTGTCCGCGAAGGCCGTCGTGAACGCCGGTCCCTGCGGCTTCTTCACGGCTCCGGCGTCGCGCGCCGGCAACTTGGTCGACTCCGCTCCAGCCGTGCGCGGCGCGGAGCTCGGCTTGACGCCGTGTACGCGCTCGGGATGGGTCGGGGCACCGGGATGGCCTTTGCCTTTCTCGGTCAACAGGTGCAAGAGCACGCAGCCTTCGAGATCCTTGACGCGCTCGAGCTGCTCGATCAGGTCGATCACGTTGTGGCCGTTGACCGGCCCGACATAGGTCACGCCGAGTTCCTCGAAGACGTGGCCGGGCACGACGGCGTGGCGCATCACTTCGCCAAGATCGTCGAGCGCGCGATCGACGCGCTGGCCGATCACCGGGATCGCACTCAGCAGGCCGTGAATTTCCTGGCCCGCGCGCTGGATCACGCGTGCCGATCGAATCCGCGAAAGATATTTGGCCAGCGAACCGACCGACTTCGAGATCGACCACTCGTTGTCGTTGAGGATCACGAGCAGGCGCTTCTTCGACGCGCCCGCGTTGTTGAGCGCTTCGAAGGCCACGCCGGCCCCGAGGCTAGCATCTCCGATCACCGCGATCGCGTGCGGCGAATCGCGGTCCGAGCCCAGGCCGTGGGCCATGCCCAGCGCGAGTGAAATGCTCGTGCCGGCGTGTCCGGTGTGAAAAAGGTCGTACTCCGATTCGTCGGGGTGCGTGAAGCCGCACAGACCATCGGTCTGACGCAGCGTGCCGAAACGCGCGCGGCGTCCGGTCAGCAGCTTGTGCGGATAGGCCTGGTGACTGACGTCCCACACGCAGCGGTCGC